>JAZSJR010000088.1:0-7611 GCA_045534415.1 Clostridia bacterium | reverse complement strand
GTGGATAAGAAGAGAGTTACAGAGCTTAAGATCATTGCTAACAAGATCAGAAAAAATGCTCTCACAGCTGTATACAGCGCCTCTTCCGGTCATCCGGGAGGTTCATTATCCATCGCGGACGTGTTGTCCGTACTGTATTTCGAGGTCATGAATGTTGACCCGAAAAATCCGAAAGCTGAGGACCGTGACCGTTTTGTTCTCTCTAAAGGTCATTGTGCACCTGCACTCTATGGTACTTTAGCAGAACGCGGTTTCTTCCCCGTTGAAGACTGCAAAACTTTCCGTAGAGCAGATAGCTATCTGCAGGGTCATCCCGATATGAAGGGTGTTCCCGGCGTAGATATGTCTACCGGTTCACTGGGTCAGGGCATCTGTGCCGCTAACGGCATGGCACTGGCTGCTAAAATTGATAACAAGGATTACCGTGTATACTCCATCTTGGGTGACGGTGAGCTTGAAGAAGGTCAGGTATGGGAAGCTGCTATGTTTGCAGCACACTATGGTCTTGACAACTTAACCGCAATTGTTGACTTTAACGGTCTGCAGATTGATGGTGACATCTCCAAGGTTATGAATCCCCTGCCGATTGATGAAAAATTCAAGGCATTCAACTGGAACGTTATCGTAACTGACGCACACGATCCTGAAGCTCTTTATAACGCTTTAAACGAAGCTAAGTCTGTTAAAGGCAAGCCCAGCGTTATCATTATGAAGAGCGTTAAGGGTAAAGGCGTTTCCTTTATGGAAAATCAGGCTGGCTGGCATGGTAATGCTCCCAACGAAGAGCAGTACAACCAGGCAATTGCTGAAATCGACGCCGCAATTAAAGAACTGGAGGTAGAAGCGTAATGGGTAAGGTTGCAACAAGAGAAGCATACGGCTTGGCTCTGGCAGAATTCGGCGAAAAATACGACCTGATCGTATTAGATGCTGACCTTTCTAAATCCACCAAGACTGATACATTCAAAAAGAAATTCCCCGAGCGTTTCTTTAACGCCGGTATCGCAGAAGCAAGCATGATGACCACAGCAGCTGGTCTTGCTGCTTGCGGCAAAACTGTTTTTGCAAGCTCCTTTGCTATGTTTGCAGCAGGCAGAGCTTTTGAACAGGTTAGAAACTCCATTGGTTATCCCAACTTAAACGTTAAAATCGGTGCTACACATGCCGGCATCTCCGTTGGTGAAGACGGTGCGTCTCACCAGTGCTTAGAGGATATCAGTATCATGCGTACCATCCCCAATATGACCATCATTAACCCTGCAGATGCAACTGAAGCAATCTTAGCTGTTGAAGCTGCAATCAAACATCAGGGTCCGGTTTACCTTCGTTTCGGCCGTTTGGCTGTTCCCGAACTGTTTGACCGTGCTACCTATAAGTTTGAACTGGGTAAGGGTGTAGAGCTTGAAGCTGGTACCGACGCAACAATCGTTGCAACCGGTCTGATGGTTCCTGAAGCACTGGAAGCTAAGAAGATTCTGGCTGAGGAAGGCATCAACGCTCGCGTTATTAACATTCACACCATTAAGCCGATTGACAAAGACATTCTGATTAAGGCTGCAAAAGAAACCGGTGCTATCGTTACTGCTGAAGAGCACAACGTAATCGGCGGCTTGGGCAGCGCTGTTGCTGAAGTTCTTTGCGAAAACCTGCCTGTTCCCATGCGCCGTGTCGGCACACAGGACAAATTCGGTAAATCCGGCAAACCGGCTATTCTCTTAGAAGAATATGGTCTGACTGCTAAAAACATAGCAGAAAACGTGAAAGAAGTTATTAAACTTAAGAAATAATTTCATTCAAAATATGGGAAAAGGCTGACTTTGTCAGCCTTTTTTTCATATTCTGCGTATTGACAAAATTCACAAAAAATGATAAAATCTTTGCATATGTTTTTTAGGGCAGAAATCTGTCCGGTAGGAGGAATTGTATATGAAAATAGCTTTTTCAACTTTAGGCTGTCCTGACTTTTCATGGACTGATATGTATACCATGGCAAAGGACTTGGGCTTTGACGGTATCGAAATCCGCGGTATCGGCGAATCAATCAACGCTGTAACTGCACTACCCTTTACTGCCAAAAATCTACCCGAAACCCTAAAAAAGCTACATATGCTCCGTTTGGAGATTCCTTGCCTATCCTCTGATTGTTGTTTAAAAGATGCTGATAAAGCTGAGGCTAACAAAGCTGAGCTTCTAGAGTATATTGACCTTGCTCAGAAATTGGGCACACCTTACATCCGTGTTTTAGCTGACCGTAGTGTTGCACCTGAGGGCAATGTATGTGATGAAGATATCTTAAAACAGTTATTAGAACTCACACCTCACGCAGAAGCTGCTGGTGTTACCCTTTTGATTGAAACAAACGGCGTATATGCCGATACCAACCGCCTGCGGTCACTCTTAGAAAAAATCCCCAGTGATGCTGTTGGCGCATTGTGGGATATGCACCATCCCTACCGCATTATGAATGAAAGTGCTGATACTACCATTCAGAATTTGGGTGCATACATCAAGCACGTTCATATGAAAGACTCTGTGATGACAGAAAACGGCATCACCTATCGTATGGTTGGCGAGGGTGACCTGCCCCTGTCTGAAATGCTGCTGGCTCTTTCATCCATCAACTATGACGGTTATGTATCCTTAGAATGGGTAAAACGTTGGGCTCCCGAGCTTGAAAATGCCGGTATTGTGTTCCCCAACTTTGTGCATTATATCAGCAAATATACACAGAAAAATGTTGTGAAGCAGGTCTTGTTACAAAATAACGCTAAAACTGGTTACTATATTTGGGAAAAAGAAAGCCTCATTGATTTAACTTTCCCCCAGCTCTTAGACCAAATGGCAGAAACCTTCCCTGACCAGTATGCGTTCCGCTTCACTACCTTAGATTACAGCCGTACATACGCTGAATTCCGCGAGGATGTAGACACCTTTGCCCGCGCCTTAATTACTTTAGGCGTTAAAAAAGGCGACAAGGTTGCCGTTTGGGCAACCAACGTCCCCCAGTGGTTTATTACATTTTGGGCAACTGTTAAAATCGGTGCTGTTTTAGTTACAGTGAACACAGCGTATAAAATTCATGAAACAGAATATCTGCTTCGCCAGTCAGATACTCATACCCTCGTTATGGTAGACGGATATAAAGATGCTGACTATGTGGGCATTATCAAAGAGCTTTGTCCTGAGCTTGCCACCCACGACCCCAATCAGCCTCTCCACTGCCAAAAGTTGCCCTTCCTCAGAAACGTTATCACCATTGACTCCCGCCAGCCGGGTTGTCTGACTTGGGATGAGGCTGTGGCAAAATCTGAAAAAACACCGATTGAGCTTGTGTATCAAAGAGCAGCAATGATTAACCGCCACGATGTCTGCAATATGCAGTATACCTCCGGTACAACCGGCTTCCCCAAGGGCGTTATGCTGACTCATTACAATGTTGTTAACAATGGTAAAAACATCGGTGACTGTCTTGATTTATCCACTGCAGACCGTATGATGATTCAGGTGCCCATGTTCCATTGCTTCGGCATGGTGCTGTCTATGACCGCATGTATGACTCACGGTGCAACCATGTCACCCCTGCCCTATTTCAGACCCAAGCAGGCACTAGAATGCATCAACAAAGAAAAAATCACCTGCTTTAACGGTGTGCCGACCATGTTCATTGCACTACTCGAGCACGAAGATTTTGAAAAGACAGATTTTTCACATATGCGTACCGGCATCATGGCAGGTAGCCCCTGCCCGGTCAAGGTTATGCAGGATGTTGTGGATAAAATGAATATGAGCCAGATTTCCATCGTATATGGTCAGACCGAAGCTTCTCCGGGTTGTACCCAGAGCCGTGTAGATGATCCCTTGGAAGTCCGTGTTAACACTGTTGGCAGAAACCTGCCCGGGGTTGAATGTAAGATTGTTGATCCAGAAACCGGTGAAGATCTGCCTGATAATGTTGATGGCGAATTTGTTGCCCGTGGATATAACGTTATGAAAGGCTATTACAAAATGCCTGCCGCTACTGCTGCTGTTATTGATGAAGAGGGTTGGCTGCACACAGGTGACCTTGCCCGTCGCCTGCCTGATGGTAACTATAAAATCACCGGCAGAATTAAAGATATGATTATCCGCGGCGGTGAAAACCTGTATCCCAAGGAAATTGAAGATTTTATCTACACCCATCCAAAGGTATCTGATGTACAGGTCATCGGCGTTCCTGATATGCAATATGGTGAAGAAATTTGTGCCTGCGTCATTTTAAAAGAGGGCGAAACCATGACAGAAGAAGAGTTAAAAGCTTTTGTCCGTGACCATATGGCGAAGCACAAAACGCCTCGCTATGTTGACTTTGTTGACTCCTTCCCCATGAACGCTGCAGGTAAAATCCTAAAATATAAAATGCGTGAAAATGCAGTAGATAGATTTAACTTACACGATGCAAAAAATACTGTAACAGCTTAAATGATAAGCCGGAAGACGCCAGTCTTCCGGTTTTTTCTAAAAAATAGTGAAAAAACTGAAAAAATATGGTATACTGAAATTACAAACAACGAAACGTGGTGATTCTATGCTGAAATACGAATCCTTATCAAAAGAGATAGAAGAACGCATCCGCACAGACAGGGAACAAAATACCTTGCCTGCATTTGGCTTTTGTGAAAAAGATGTCATCCGCCGAAATCCTGACCGGGATAAAACATCCTTGCTGCGTCCGGCTTTTGTGCGGGATATTGATAAAATTATGCATTCCCCTTACTACAACCGCTATGCTGACAAAACTCAGGTTTTCTCTTTTTACAAAAATGATGACCTGACCCGCCGGGGACTTCACGTTCAGCTTGTATCCCGGGTTGCCAGAACAATCGGTAAGGCACTTAACTTAAACCTTGAGCTGATTGAAGCCATAGCCTTAGGGCATGACATTGGCCACACACCCTTTGGCCACGCAGGGGAACATATTTTAGATGAACTCATTTGCGAGCATACAGGTAGACGTTTTTCCCACAACATTCACTCTGTCAGGGTGCTTGACGGCATTTTCCCTTATAACATCAGCTTGCAAACCTTAAGCGGCATTGCCGCCCATGATGGTGAAAATGAAATGGGTACCTACAAACCCCAATCCATTCCTGACTTTGACACTTTCGATGCGCAAATTGAAGCCTGCTATCAGGATAAGACTATGGTGAAGAAGCTGATACCCTCCACACTAGAGGGTTGCGTGATGCGCGTGTCTGACATCATTGCCTACCTTGGCAAAGACCGTCAGGATGCCGAGCGCGCCCATATTGCTGATTCCGGTTGTTTTTCCGACAGCACCATCGGCATCTACAACGCTCAAATCCTCAATAATATGGTGGTTAACATTGTGGAACATAGCTACGGCAAGCCATACATTCAGATGGATAGCGAACATTTTGAGGCCTTAAAGCAAGCCAAAGCCGAAAACTATCAGCAGATTTATCTGCAAGAAGCGGTCGGTCAGGCAACCCAAACGGTTGTAAAGCCTATGATGAGCAAACTGTATGAAAAACTCCTTGCTGACCTTACATCCGGCAACACTGCCTCCCCCATTTTCACCCACCACATCCGCTACATCAATCAAGCACACTATGCACGTCAAATCCCCTATGAAGAAACCGAAGCAAATCAAATTGTCATGGATTACATCGCCAGCATGACAGATGACTACTTTATTGACCTGTTTGACTACCTCTTCCCCGACAGCACATTAAAAATTAAATATAAAGGTTATTTTAAATAAACTCACAGTACAATGTCACTTCTGTTTATTTTAACTTTAGAGGTATTAGTATGAAAAAATGGTATTTATGGTTAGTGTTAACATTTATTTTTGCCATCAGTGGCGTGATAAATTACTTTGATGGCAAAAGCATATTTGCACAAGTGATTCAAGTAAGCATTACAGTCATTCTTGCATTTATACAATTACTTTGTGATAGAAAAGGAGCCAACGGTAAGAGAGTATTTAATTATATTGCTATGTTTTTATCTGTTATCCTTGGAATTTGGATCATCACTATGTTTGTAGGTCTGCTTATATAAAAATAGGTTGCACAAAGTAGCTTTGTGCAACCTATTTTTATTGCTCCATATGTCTACCCAAGAACCCTGCTGCCGATTGTGCCAGTTTCTCCTCCACCTCACCCATCTTGGGGGCAGCATCATGAGAGAAGAACACAACCGAGCCAATGGTGTCACCCTCTGAAATAATGGGCACAACCACACCGGCGGTATATTTTTCACTTCCGTCAATCACATGCACTGTTTTGTCCTCACCCTGCCTTGAAACGAAGGTATATTTATCTTCCATCATCTTTTCAAGGGCGGGGCTTACTTTTTTTTCAGAAAGCTCTCGTTTCGGCACGCCGGAAACAGCAATAACGTTGTCTTTATCTGTAATACAGGTTGGATGTCCACTGGTTTTGGACAGTGTTTCTGCATACTCTAATGCAAAATCACCAAGCTCGCCAATGGGAGAATATTTTTTAAAAATCACTTCTCCGTCGCGGTCCGTATAAATCTCCAGTGGGTCGCCCTCTCTGATTCTCATTGTTCTGCGGATTTCTTTCGGAATTACAACGCGGCCCAAGTCGTCAATACGTCTTACAATTCCTGTGGCTTTCATAGTTAACTCCTTTGGTTTGATTTTACAACAATATTTTGCTCGACCAAGGAATTTTTATGTAAGGAAAAAGGTGGAATCCGTCGCTTTTTTAAATTATTTTTTATATCTTACAGGCATTTCCTTTTTCTAAAATTTACAAACCATATTTACTTTACCCACACTTTATGATACAATAAAAGCATAAAGTTTATCCCTGAAAGGATGCTTACTATGAAACGAATTATTAGTACTGTAACTGTGCTGATTTTATCACTGAGTCTTTGCGGAACAGCAAGTGCAGCTTCATTTTCTGACGTAAACGCTTCTGACTATTATGCTACTGCTGCATCACTCTTAAAAGAGTTTGGCGTATTGGATGGTTATCCAGATGGCACCTTTAAACCCCAAAACTCCATTACACGTGCTGAAATGGCAGCCATTGTCTGCCGTATGATCGCCAAATCCAAAGAGGCAATCAATCTTGCCGGTGAAACAGAATTTACCGATGTAGCCGCTGACCACTGGGCAACAGGATATATTAATTACGCTTCCAGCATCGGCATTATAAATGGTGACGGTGATGGCAAGTTCCGCCCCGGCGACCAGGTAAAGCACGAGGAAGCTATTAAAATGGTAGTCTGTGCCCTTGGTTATGGTGACGGTGTTGAGCAAAATCCTGAAGATTGGTCCTTTGGCTATCTAAAGGCAGCCGATGAAAAAGGAATTTCAAAAAACTTAAAAGGGGAAAAAGGCATCGCTGCCACCCGTGGTGATATTGCCGTGATGGCATATAACGGCATTAACTTAAACATTCCTTATTAAATTAACAAAAAAACAGTGACTCTTGATATGCACCCCAAAAGTTAGACGCTTTTGGAGGTGCATATTTTTTATGGGTAAAGCAGGAAGAAAAAACAAAACATACTCGCCAGAATTCAAAATATCTGTTATAATGGATATGCGTGAACACAGATTGGGATACAATG
>JAZSJR010000076.1:0-12724 GCA_045534415.1 Clostridia bacterium | reverse complement strand
AGAAACAGAGGCCGATTTGCGCCGCAAACAGGCAACTGACGGCATTAAACAGGAAATTGTAAATGTTTCAGCTGTTTTGGCAGAAAAACTATTGGAGAGAGAAATTAATATGGATGACCACCGAAATTTAATTGATTCGGTGATTGAGCAGATTGGTGATGACAATGACTGATATGAGTAAAGAATATGCGGTGGCCCTCTTTATGCTTGCTCAGGAAGACGATTGCAGTTCTTCTGTGTCCGAGTCACTCGCCATTGTGAAAAACACCGTCGATGAGCACGAGGGGTATCTTGACCTACTTGCCTCACCGGCAATTCCAATAGAAGAGCGGCTAAAGTTAATTGACGAAGCGTTTGGAGAGCTAAACCCTTATGCAGTTTCTTTTTTGAAACTGCTTTGTGAACGTTCCTACATCCGTTTTTTATCTGATGCGATTGATGAATTTGAGCGTCTTTTAGCAGATGCAAGTCAGGTACTTACGGCAAATGTTACCTGTGCTGTGGCTTTAGATGACAAAAAAGAGGCTGAACTGAAACAGAAACTGGAAGTAAAATTCGGTCATCCCGTCGAGATTCTCACAACTGTTGATACAGCTGTGCTGGGCGGTATGGTTATTGAAATAGACGGCAAAGTGATAGATGCAAGCCTGCGCCGTCGACTTGGTGATATAAAGGATGTGATCAGCAAATGAATGCAAGACCCGAGGAAATCAGCAATATCATAAAAGAACAAATTAAGCAATATAACAACAAGGTTGAAATGCGGGAAACCGGTACTGTCATCTTGGTAGGTGACGGTATTGCCCGTGTTTATGGTCTTCGTGATTGTATGGCAAGCGAGCTGGTTGAATTTGAAGACGGTAGCTTTGGCATGGCGCAAAACCTAGAGAGCGAAACCGTTTCGGTAGCACTTTTGTCAGACAACAACCAAATCAGAGAAGGCTCAACGGTTAAAAGAACTGGTCGTGTTGTATCTGTTCCGGTTGGTGAAGCTTTACTTGGCCGTGTTGTAGACGCTTTGGGGCAACCAATTGATGGAAAAGGACCCATTGAAACAAAAGAAGAGCGCCCCATCGAAACAGAGGCACCCGGTATTATTGAAAGAAAAAGTGTATCCGTGCCCTTGCAGACAGGCATTAAGGCGATTGACAGTATGATTCCTATCGGTCGTGGTCAGCGTGAGCTTATCATCGGCGACCGCCAGACAGGTAAAACAGAAATTGCAATTGATACCATTATGAATCAGAAAAATACAGGTGTTATTTGTATTTATGTTGCCATTGGGCAGAAAAATTCATCTGTAGTTCAGCTTGCAAATGAACTGACTCGTGCAGGCGCAATGGAATATTCTATTATCGTTTCAGCTTCTGCATCTGAATCGGCACCGCTGCAGTATGTTGCACCATATTCCGGCTGCGCTATGGCTGAGTATTTCAGAGAGCAGGGCAAAGATGTTTTAATTATTTATGACGATTTATCCAAGCACGCAGTAGCTTACCGTGCACTTTCTTTGTTAATTCGCCGTCCGCCGGGGCGTGAAGCTTACCCCGGTGATGTATTCTATCTTCATTCAAGACTTTTAGAGAGAGCCGCTTGCGTGGCAGAGGAGTATGGCGGTGGCTCAATCACGGCGCTGCCTTTGATTGAAACTCAGGCAGGTGATGTTTCGGCTTACATTCCCACAAACGTTATCTCCATTACAGATGGTCAGATTTTCCTTGAAACTGAGCTGTTCCACGCTGGTGTTATGCCCGCTATTAACCCGGGTATTTCTGTCAGCCGTGTTGGTGGTTCTGCTCAGCTTAAGGCGATGAAAAAGGTATCCGGTGAGCTGAAACTGATTTATTCCCAGTATCGCGAACTGCAGGCATTTGCCCAGTTCGGCAGTGACCTGGATGCTGATACAAAATCCCGTCTTGCTTTAGGTGAACGCATTGTTGAGGTGTTAAAGCAGGACCGCAATTCACCGGTTCGCGTGGGTTGTCAGGTTGCTATTATTTATGCTGCGGTTAACGGCTATTTAAATGATGTTGCCGTTAGCGAAGTAAAAGCCTACGAACAAAGACTGTATGAACGCTTAGAGAATGAATATGGCAAGCTTTTGGAACGTTTTGAGGCAGGATTTGCCGATGATGCTGATTTTGATTTGTTAAAAGAAGCTCTCGGAAAAATGCAGAGGTGAGTGTATGGGTGCAGATATCAAAAAGCTTAAAACCCGTATTAAAAGTGTTGATTCAACCCTGCATTTAACCAAAGCAATGGGACTTGTTGCGTCTTCAAAAATCAAGCGTGCAACAGATGCCATGACAACCAGCAAGGAATATGCGTCTGTTATCACTGATGCGGTTTCTATGCTGACAGCTTGCCGCGAATGTGAAAAAAGTCCCTATATGCAGTTATCTCAAAACGGCAAAACCTGTATGATTGTTGTTGCTGGCGACAGAGGGCTTGCAGGGGGATATAATGCAAACATCTTCCGCCTTACAAAAGAACTCGATGCCGATGAAATTATCCCCATAGGCAAACGTGCCTGTGACCGTTTTGGCAACGAGCTTGTTTTAGCTGAAACCTTTAGCTATCGTGACGCCTTAGCTCTTTCAAAAGAGCTTTGCGCCAGATTCAGCGAAGGTGAATTTAATAAGGTGGGTATTGTTTGCACAAAATATATATCCATTATGTCGCAGGAAGCGCAGGTTAAGTGGATTCTTCCCTTGAAAAAAAGTGAAAATGAAGAAAGCATCAGCGTTGTTTTTGAACCTGATGAAATCACCGTCTTAAATACTGCAATTTATGAGTACATTGCTGCGCTCATTGTGGCTGCTGTTAAAGAAAGCTATGCTTCTGAGGTGGCGGCACGAAGAGTGGCGATGGATTCAGCCGGTAAAAATGCACAGCAAATGCTTGACAATCTCTATCTTGACTATAACCGTGCCCGCCAGGGTGCGATTACCCAGGAGATTACAGAGATTGTTGCAGGCAGTGATGCATAAGGAGGTATAACCAAATGTCTAACACCGCAAAAGGAACCGTCTCACAGGTTATGGGACCTGTTGTTGACGTTTGTTTTGAAAAAGGCAGTCTGCCTGCCATATATAACGCTTTAACAATGCCAAACGGAGATAAAACTCTCACCGTTGAGGTGGCGCAGCACATTGGTGACAATGTTGTGCGCTGCATTGCTATGGCTTCTACCGACGGTCTTAAGCGTGGTACACCTGTTACCGATACAGGAAATGCCATCAGTGTGCGTGTCGGCCGTGATACTTTGGGCAGAATTTTTAACGTTTTAGGTGACCCGGTAGACAACAAGCCGGCACCTGAGAGCGAGGAACGTTGGGATATTCATAGAGCAGCGCCGGAATATTCTGACCTTGCAACTTCAACTGAAATTTTTGAAACCGGTATTAAAGTTATCGATTTGATTTGCCCCTATTCAAAGGGTGGTAAAATCGGTTTGTTTGGTGGTGCCGGTGTTGGTAAAACCGTTTTAATTATGGAGCTTATCAACAACATCGCCAAGCAGCACGGCGGCCTTTCTGTATTTACCGGGGTAGGGGAAAGAACCCGTGAGGGTAATGACCTTTATAACGAAATGCAGGAATCCGGCGTTATCAATAACACAACCTTGGTTTATGGTCAGATGAATGAGCCGCCAGGGGCAAGAATGCGTGTTGCATTGTCCGGTCTTAGCATGGCAGAGTATTTCCGTGATGAAGAAGGACAAGACGTTCTTTTGTTTATTGACAATATTTTCCGTTTCACTCAGGCGGGTTCTGAGGTTTCAGCGCTGTTAGGCCGTATGCCTTCTGCCGTTGGATATCAGCCCACACTGGCAAATGAAATGGGTACACTGCAGGAACGTATTACCTCTACTAAAAAAGGTTCTATTACATCCATTCAGGCTGTATATGTTCCGGCGGATGACTTAACTGACCCTGCACCTGCCACAACCTTTGCCCACCTCGATGCAACTACCGTACTGTCCCGTAGTATTGCATCTCAGGGTATTTATCCGGCGGTTGACCCCTTGGAGTCTACAAGCCGTATTTTATCACCTGAAGTTCTGGGCGAAGAACATTATAATGTTGCCCGTGAGGTGCAACGTATTCTGCAGCGTTATCAGGAATTGATGGATATTATCGCCATTATGGGTATGGATGAACTTTCTGACGATGATAAGCTGTTAGTTCAGCGAGCAAGAAAAATTCAGAGATTTTTATCTCAGCCTTTCTTTGTATCTGAAAAATTCACCGGTATCGAGGGTACTTATGTACCTCTTTCTGAAACAATTCGTGGCTTCCGTGAGATTATTGAGGGTAAACATGATGATTTGCCCGAATCTGCATTCTTATTTGTTGGCACCATTGATGAAGCCGTTCAAAAGGCAAAGAAGGTGTCATAATGAATACATTTAATTTGACAATTTCTTCTCCAGAGGGGACAATTTTTCAGGGTGAAGTTTCAGGCATCTCTCTCCGCGGCGCTGATGGTGACCTTGCAATTTTAGCGGGACATGTTCCTTTTATTACCTCGGTAAAACCCGGTGCTTGCAAGGTTATCATGACAGATGATATCCAAAAAACTGGCTATGTAGACGGCGGTTTGTTAACTGTATCTTCTGATGCGGTTAATCTGCTTGCCGGCAGCTTCGAATGGAAAGAAAACGAATAACGATTTAAAAGCTTCCTCATTTTGGGGAAGCTTTACAAACGTATAGGAATGGACATGATATAAATGAATTTAAATGGTTTAAAAATTAATTTTTTAGGCGACAGCATTACACAGGGGGATGTAGGGCCTACCGGACGCGAATTTGCCTATCATGCGCTCTTAAAGGCTGAATGCGGCTTGGCGGAAGCAAGAAATTATGGTATTAACGGCACAACTCTTGCAAACCGTCAAGGAACGCCGGAAAATGAGGAACAGGAATTTTTGTTCAGCCACAGTTTTTGTCAGCGTTTTCACGAAATGGATGACGATGCTGACGCAGTAGTGGTTTTTGGCGGCACCAATGACCATTCTGCCGGAGAAGCACCTCTTGGCACTTTTGAGGACAGAACACCGGATACTTTTTACGGTGCGTGCCATTACCTGTTCCGCGGCTTGTTGCTTAAATATTTAGGAAAACCAGTTGTTGTTATGACAGCCTTACATAGAGACCAGGAATTATGCTTAAAAGGCTTTCACAGAACGTTTGATACCGGCACACTAAAGGATTATGTTGAGATCGTGCGTGAAGTTGCAGAGTATTACGGCATTCCTGTGCTTGACTTGTTCGCTACATCTTCTATTCAGCCAGAGATTCCTGAGCATAAAGAAATGTACATGCCCGATGGCATTCACCCCAACAATGCAGGTCATGCTATAATTGCAAGAAAGCTTAAAACCTTTTTAGAAGCACTGTAAACTCAATATAAGAAGGTCGAATGAGCAAATGAGCAAAAGAAAAAATGTGCAGCATGCCAAAGGAGGCAATGAAAATGTTAAAAGGTATTCCTGCAATCTTATCACCTGAATTATTAAAAGTGTTATGTGAAATGGGCCATAGCGATACCGTTGTGATTGCAGATGGTAATTTTCCCGCTGAAACAGTGGGGAAGGATGCCATTGTTATCCGTGCTGACGGTCATGGTGTCCCTGAACTGTTAGAAGCTATTCTGCAGGTATTCCCTTTGGATACCTATGTTGAAAATCCGGTTTCCCTGATGCAGGTAATGCCCGGTGACAATGCCGAAACACCCATTTGGGATACGTATAAAGCCTTAGTTCGTGCAGTTGACGACAGAGGCGATGATGCTTTCTGCGAAGTGGAGCGTTTTGAATTTTACGAACGTGCCAAGAAAGCTTATGCTGTCATTGCCACAGGTGAAACTGCAATTTATGCAAACATTATGCTGCAAAAGGGCGTTGTGGTAGCGTGATCAGGTTTCAGTCTTTTTTAAGCAGTTCATCTGGTAACGCCACCTTTGTGACGGATGATACCACCTCACTTTTGGTTGATTGCGGCGCAAATGGGAAATATATTAAAGAGTGCATGCGGAGAATCGGTGCTTCCTGCGAGAATTTATCCGGTATTTTAATTACTCACGAACACCGGGACCATATTGCAGGAGCCGGAGTTTTGTCACGCCAGTTTAATATTCCTATTTATGCTACAGAAAAAACCTGGAACGCCATGGGAGATATGATTGGAAACGTTACGCCGGAAAACCGCAAAATTTCCGAAGAGGAAATGTTTTTTGGTGCATTGAAGGTCCGTGCGTTTTCCATTCCACATGATGCAGCTGACCCGGTTGGCTACACTTTTTTTACAACAAACCATAAATTCACCATTGCAACGGATTTGGGTTATGTATCAGATGAGGTATTTGAAAATTTACGTGGCAGTCACGCAGCTATTGTTGAGGCAAATCACGATGTTAGCATGCTTGAGAACGGTCGGTATCCATTCCCTTTGAAAAAACGTATTTTAAGTAATTCCGGTCATCTTTCTAATGATGCGTGTGGTAAGCTATGTGCACGTTTAGCAAAGGAAGGGACATATTCTATTTGGTTAGGGCATTTATCCTCTGAAAATAATTTGCCCTCTGTGGCATATCGGACAGTTTCAGAGATTTTGCAAAATGAGGGGTTATGCGTTGGTAACGGTTTATCCTTAAACGTGTTACCTAAATCTTGGATTCCCCAGGAGTGACATATGCAAGTTGAAGTTATTTGTGTTGGAAAATTAAAAGAAAAATATTTAAAGGATGCCTGTGGTGAATACATAAAGCGTCTTTCCAGATTTTGTACCCTTAGTGTAACGGAATTAAAGGATGAACCTGTCCCTGAACAAGCATCCGAGGCGCAAACGGAGCAGGCTATCACCCGGGAAGGTGAGCGGATTTTACAAAAAATTGGCGACCGGGATTTTGTGGTATCTCTTTGCGTTGAGGGCAAAAGCCTTTCTTCAGAGGGTTTTGCAAACGAACTCAGCCACGTTTTTCAAAAAGGCGCATCACGCCTTGTCTTTGTCATTGGTGGTTCGTGTGGCTTGTCTGATGATGTCAAAAAACGCAGCAATTTAAGGCTCTCGTTTTCTGCTATGACTTTTCCACATCAGTTGATGCGGGTCATTCTGCTTGAGCAACTTTACCGTGCCTATAAAATCAACGCAAACGAAAGCTATCATAAATAAAAAAGAAACTGCTGTCTTTATTTTGCAGCAGTTTCTTTTTGTTTATCGATTGCTGTCAAATACGGGCAGTCAAAATCACCTGACATATTGGCATTAAAAAAAGGTAACATAACGTTGTCGCAGGCACATTTGCCGTCTTTTTGATATTCACACGCTTTTGAACAGTTAATGTTTGTCACTTATTCACGACCTTTCAAAAACCCATTGGGAGCGGCGCAAAGCACCGCCCCCGGTTTATATAAACGGCTAAAGAATCAATCCTTAGCCGGTACAGTTTCAGTGTATGTTATCAAAGAGAAATCGGTGATAGTCCTTTAGAAAATATTGTTAAGGGTGAGTGCCTCGTTTTCCGGTATGTGTTCTAAAAATACCTTTAGAACGCCGGCTTTAACTAAAGCTTCTTCCTTGTTTTCTGCATCAATATATCCTTTCATTTCATAAAGAGTTTGCATAATTAAATCCATTTCTTTATGGTTCACAATGGCTTTGAGCCAGTTTTGTGCTTTGTCCCAATCATCCATTAAAATTTTGGTTTTATCTTTGCTTTTATCCCAATCTTCTTTCGTGACGGAATCCGACACATCAGAAAGTCGGCTTTCCAAATGCTCAATTTCTTCATTTAACCGGTGAGTATAATATCCGGTGCCGATAAAAACAAGAATAAAAATCCCTAAAGCGACCGCAAAGCTTTTCATCTTTTATCACTCTTTTTCTTTTTTTGAATGTAGAAATTACCCGCAGAATCAACAATGGCAACAAACACATCTTCAATACTGTGAATATCATATTCATTGAGGTGAGAAAGCAACCATTCAAGGTTACCGCCGGCGTGCTTCAGGGCATCCTTGTTTAAAATACCGTCAGAAACAAGGAGATAGGGGATGCCTTCATACTGGGGTGTAATACCCAAATCTTCAGGCGTCAGAGGGCGTTTATTGGATTTTGGGATGACACTTAAGTTGCCGTTTGATTCAATGATGGCATATTCGACTTCCAGAATGTTTGGATACCCGCTGGAGCGGAGTTCCTCCATCAAATCATCAATGTTAAAACGCAAACGTTCCATTTCTTTTTCTAAAATCTGACCCTTTGAGATTAAAACTGTGGGAGATCCGGATAAAAATTTTCTCAGCTTTCGGTTTTTTAATGTGAGAAAAGAGAAAGTGGTTTCTGCAACAATAAGTGTGAAAATAGGAACGACGCCGGTAAGGAGCGGCGTACCAACATTTTCAACAGGAATAGATGCAAGCTCAGATAGCATCATTGCAATAACAAGCTCCGAGGGCTGTAATTCACCAATTTGGCGTTTGCCCATCATTCTGAGCGCAACCACAACCAATATGTATAAAATCACAGTTCTCACAAGCGTTACCATCATATGAATCACTCCTTATCTTTCTTAAATATCTTACCAAATTGCAAATTTATTATGTACGTCGGCATAAAATTAATACATTTGTAATATCTGTATGTTACCATAGGATAAAAGGAGTAGAGGATTATGAGAAAGAAACGTCAAAACATTATCCGTGTTATTGCACTTTTGTGTGTGCTTGCATTGTTTGGCACAGTTATTTACTCTGCAGTTGCAGGAATTTTAGGTTATTTTTAAGATAAACTCAGGAAAAAAGTAATTTGAAAGCGAAAAAATTGTCGCTTTCTTTATTTTTTTTAGAAATTTACTGTACAAAGAGTTAAAAATATGCTATAATCATTGTGTATTTATTAAAATTGATGAGGGAGTCGGTATGGAGAAAAGAATTCACGTAATTGTCGGTCACTACGGAAGCGGTAAAACCGAATTCGCCATCAATTATGCACTGTTTTTAAAAGAATCTTACCAAAAGGTGTATATTGTTGATTTAGATATTGTTAATCCTTATTTCAGAACCAATGATGAGCGGGATAAACTTGAAAAATTAGGTATATCTGTCATTGCTTCGCCTTATGCCAGCAGCAACGTAGATGTTCCGTCATTACCGGCAGATATCTACCGCGTGTTTGCAGAAAAAGATGCTGCTGTGGTGTTTGACGTGGGTGGCGATGATGATGGCGCCATTGCTTTAGGGCGCTATAAACAGTTTTTTGATGCAGAAAACCCCGAAATGTTTTTTGTAATTAACACATATAGACCGCTGACTGCAGACTGTGCTTCCGTTTGCGAGATGATTGCAAACATTGAAGCTGTCAGCCGCCTTAAGGTGACAGGGCTTGTCAACAGTTCAAACCTTGCCGGGCTCACCACGGAAAAAGAGCTTTTGGCAGGGCAGAGTGTCACAAATGAGGTGGCAGAAAAAACAGGCATCCCTTGTGTCTATGCTGTTGGTCTTGAGCGGGTGCTTAAGGCACTTCCGGCAGATTTTATTGTTCCAACGTTTTCAATTGACCGTTTTATGGCCTTGAAATTTTAAATTTTATCAATATGCTGTTTTAAAAAAACAGCGGAAATGGAGAGAATCATGGCAAAGGTAGTCTTTTTTGAAGAAAAATGTAAGGGCTGTTACCTGTGCGTTACTGCTTGCCCCAACAAAATCATTAAAGTTGCGGAAGACAGAATGAATGCAAAAGGTTTTCGTCCTGTAGAAGTTACCGAGCAGGATAAGTGCATTGGTTGTGCTATGTGTGCCACCATCTGTCCTGATTGTGTAATTGAAGTATTTAGATAAGAAAGAACATCGCAAAGAAGTGGAGTGTATAAAATGGCTGAAAAGGTTTTGTTAAAAGGCAATGAAGCTATCGCTGAAGCTGCAATTCTGGCCGGCTGCCGATATTTCTTCGGCTATCCCATTACGCCGCAGACAGAAATCTCAGCATATATGGCGAAGCGTATGCCGAAAATTGGTGGCGTTTTTCTGCAGGCTGAAAGTGAAGTTTCTGCGTGTAACATGGTTTATGGTGCAGCAGCTGCAGGTGCAAGAGTTATGACATCTTCCTCCAGTCCGGGTATCAGCTTAAAGGCTGAGGCAATTTCTTACATTGCCGGTGCTGATCTGCCCGCAGTGGTGGTTAACATTATGCGTGCGGGCCCGGGTCTCGGCGGCATTCAGCCCTCACAGTCTGACTATCATCAGGCAACCAAGGGCTTAGGTCATGGTGACTATAAAATGATTGTTTTAGCACCTGCATCCGTTCAGGAAATTATTAACCTGACAGCAGAAGCATTTGACCTTGCTGACCTTTATAGAATGCCCGTTATGATTTTAGGTGATGGTACTTTAGGTCAGATGATGGAGCCTGTTACCTTTGACCTGCCCGAAGGCAGAAAGCTGCCTGAAAAGACATGGGCAACCACCGGTACCAAAATGGAACGTGAACATAACGTTGTAAACTCTCTGTACATTCAGCCTGATGTGCTTGAAAAAATTGTTACCGAGCGTAACAAAAAGTATGTACAGATTGAAGCAACTGAAACAAAATATGAAGCATACCGCATGGAAGATGCTGAGTACATGATTACTGCTTATGGTTCAACTGCACGTATTGCTAAAAACGCAGTGGATGAATTGCGTGAGCAGGGCATTAAGGCAGGTTTAATCCGTCCGATTACTCTGTGGCCTTTCCCGAAAGAAGCTTACCAGCAGTATGTTGGTCAGGTTAAAGCAATCTTATCTGTTGAAATGTGCTTAGGTCAGATGGTTGATGACGTTAAGCTGGCAGTTGAATCTAAAGTGCCTGTTCATTTCTACGGCAGATGGGGTGGCAACATTCCGTATCCCAACGAAATTATTGAGAAAATGAAAGAAATTGTAGGAGGTATCGCATAATGAAACAAGTATTTAAAAAACCCCATGCACTGTGCGATGTGCCTCTGCATTATTGTCCCGGTTGTACCCATGGTATCGTGCATCGTCTTGTTGCTGAAGTGATTGATGAATTAGGCATCGAGGGCAAAACTGTTGGTGTTGCACCGGTTGGTTGTTCAGTATTTGCTTATGACTATTTTAACTGCGACATGGTAGAAGCAGCTCACGGCCGTGCGCCTGCTGTTGCAACCGGTATTAAGCGCACCAATCAGGACAACATCGTCTTCACCTATCAGGGTGATGGTGACCTTGCTGCTATCGGTACTGCTGAAACTGTTCACGCAGCAGCTCGTGGTGAAAACATCACCATTATCTTTATCAACAACGCAATTTACGGTATGACCGGCGGCCAGATGGCACCTACCACCTTGCCAGGTCAGGTAACACAGACATCTCCTTACGGCAGAAACACCGAAACACAGGGTTTCCCCCTGCGTGTCAGCGAAATGCTGTCTACTTTAGACGGTCCTGCTTACATTGAACGTGTTGCTGTTGACTGCGTAAAAAACATCAATCAGGCTAAAAAAGCAATTAAAAAGGCTTTCACCTGCCAGGTTGAAAAGAAAGGCTTCTCACTGGTTGAGGTTGTTTCAACCTGTCCCACTAACTGGGGCTTATCTCCTGAAGAAGCTATGAAATGGCTGCAGGAAAACATGCTGCCTTATTATCCTCTGGGCGTTTATTGCGACAAGCTTTAAGAGGAATTATCAGAATAACTCAAGCTGTTGCCGAATGGAACGCATTACCTGTTATCCGTTTGGCATCAGCTTGTTTTTTTCGGAGAGATTATATGCAGATTACAAACATTGAACCGCAAAAAAAGCATAAAAATAGAAGCTCCGTTTACATAGACGGCTCTTTTGCCTTTGGTCTTTCAGACTTTGAAGTGCTTCGTTTTCACTTAAAAATTGGAAAAAATGTTACAGAAGAAGAACTGTTACAAATTAGAAACGAAGTGCTTGTGCAGGATGCAAAGCAATATGCACTTAGGCTTTTAGACCGTCACACCTACACAGAAAAGGCTATGGAACGTAAACTAATAGAGCGGGGCAGTGACCCTGAAACTATTCAGGCTGTCTTGTTATTTTTAAAAGAATATCAGTATATTAACGATGAACAATATGCTCGGCAATATGTAGAAACAGCACTAAGGACAGGGAAGAGTGGCGAACGAAAAATCCGCTACGACCTGTCTGAAAAAGGCATCAGTCGAGATGTGATAGAGAAAATATTTAGTGAACAAGAGGATGCAGAGAGTGGCTATGACGAGATTTCTGCCGTGTTGCCATTGCTTGAGAAAAAATTAAAAGACGATTTTTCCTTTCCAAATCTGATGAAAGCAAAACGTTACTGCCTGTCCCGGGGTTTTTCGTCTGAATCCGTTGACTTGGCTCTTCGTAAGCTTAAAGTCGAAAATGATGCGCTTTATGATTAAAAAAAGACATCTGTCATCCGAGACAACGATGACAGGAGAAATTACCTTCAGAACACAAATTAAAAAGTGTTTTTGAGCTTGGCTTGATATGGGCATATAAAGATTGTCGAAATTTGTTGAAAAGAGGTAGAATATGAAAATTATAAAAAAGGTGTGGGGAATTATTCCCGGATTAGCAATATCAATTTTAATTGCAGTAGTGGCAAAAACAATTGAAAGCCGTCTACCAATACATATTGTGGGAGCATCGGTTATTGCACTATTTATAGGAATGATAATTAATCATTTTTGGAGGCCGGATTTCTTGAA
>JAZSJR010000140.1:0-9932 GCA_045534415.1 Clostridia bacterium | reverse complement strand
CTCAAGAATCATATAAATGGCACAAAATTGAAAGTACCATCAAAGAACTCTGTCAGGATTTTGATTATAAAGAAATCAGAACCCCTGTATTTGAGCACACAGAGCTTTTTGAACGCGGTGTGGGTGAAACCACAGACGTTGTGCAGAAGGAAATGTACACCTTTTTAGACAAGGGTGACCGCAGCATTACTCTGCGCCCTGAGGGTACGGCATCTGTTGTACGAAGCTTGGTTGAGCATTCCATTTATGCACAGCCCCTGCCGGCAAAGCTTTACTATGTTACCCCTTGCTTCCGTTATGAAAAGCCTCAGGCAGGTCGTCTGCGTGCCTTTCATCAGTTTGGTGTTGAGGTGTTTGGTGCTGAAGATGCAGCACTTGATGCTGAAGTTATTTCCCTGGCACTGGAACTGTTTCGCCGCTTAGGCGTGACCGGCGTTGAGCTTGAAATCAACAGCATCGGTTGTCCCGATTGCCGAAAGGCATATAACCAGAAGCTTCGGGATTACTTTAAGCCTCATCTTGACGATTTGTGTGAAACCTGCCGTCAGCGGTATGAGAAAAACCCTCTGCGTATTTTGGACTGTAAGCAGCAAAGCTGTAAGGATATTTATAATTCGGCACCCATTCTTTTGGATAATATTTGTCCTGACTGTAATGACCATTTTGAACGCTTAAAGGCGTGTCTTGATGTGATGGGCATTCCTTATACTGTAGATGGTACTATTGTTCGCGGTCTTGATTATTACACAAGAACAGTTTTTGAAATTGTATCCAAAAACATTGGCGCGCAAGGAACTGTTTGCGGCGGCGGTCGTTATAATGGTCTTGTGTCAGAGCTTGGCGGTCCGGAGCTTCCGGCTGTTGGTTTTGGTCTTGGTATGGAACGTTTGTTGTTATTACTTGACAACTTAGAAATTGATTTGGGCGGCCACGAAAATGCTGATTTATACATCGGTCACATCGGTGAGCGGGCAGACCTTTATGTTCAGAAGCTGGTACTTGATTTAAGACGGCAGGGCATTTCAGTTTGCCGTGATTATATGAATCGCAGTGTGAAAGCGCAGATGAAATATGCTGATAAAATCGGGGCAAAATATACCATGGTTTTAGGCGATACCGAAATTGATGAAGAATGTGCAAAGCTGAAAAATATGGAAACAGGCGAAACGACCGAAGTTAAGCTTTGTGCACTGGGTGAATTTTTTAAACAACTTGGAGGGCTGGAATAAATGGAAACATTACAGGGACTGAAAAGAACACATAAATGTGGTGAACTCCGTGAAGAACACGTTGGCTCAGAAGTAACTGTTATGGGTTGGGCACACGCTTACCGTAACCTGGGCGGTGTTATCTTTGTTTACCTGCGTGACCGTAGCGGTATGGTGCAGCTTGTTTTTAATGAAGAGCAGAATAAGGAAATTTTTGAAAAGGCTGAAACCATTCGTAATGAATTTGTTTTGGCTGCAGTGGGTGAGGTTGTTCACCGTGATGCTGCTGCTGTGAATGACAAAGTTCCCACCGGTGCAATTGAAATTACCGTTAAAGAACTGAGAATTTTATCTAAGGCAGAAACCCCGCCGATTTATATTGAAGAAAACTCTGATGTACGTGAAGAAGTTCGTTTAAAATACCGCTATCTTGACCTGCGTCGCCCGGATATGCAAAGGCTTATAGAACTGCGTCACAGAGTTTGCAAAATTGTTCGTGACTACTACGACCAGAACGGATTTTTGGAAATTGAAACCCCCATGCTGACAAAGTCCACACCTGAGGGTGCCAGAGACTATTTGGTTCCCAGCCGTGTGCATCCGGGTCATTTCTATGCGCTGCCGCAGTCACCTCAGCTTTACAAGCAGCTTTTAATGCTTTCTGGTATGGATCGTTATCTGCAAATTGTAAAATGCTTCCGTGATGAAGATTTGCGTGCAGACCGTCAGCCGGAATTTACACAGATTGACCTTGAAATGTCCTTTGTTAATGTGGATGACGTGCTGGAAATTAACGAAGGTTTAATGAAAGTTATCTTTAAAGAAATTTTAGGCATTGACTTAAAAACACCTTTCCGCCGTATGACTTATAAAGAGGCCATGGACCGTTTTGGTTCGGACAAGCCTGACACACGTTTTGGCTTTGAACTGGTTGACATGTCTGATATTGTGAAAAACTGCGGTTTTAAAGTGTTTACAGATGCCGTAGCTGGTGGCGGCAGCGTGCGTGCCATTAACTGCAAGGGCGGTGCAGCGAAGCTTTCACGTCGTGACCTTGACTCTTTAGTTGATTTTGTTAAAATTTACAAAGCAAAGGGCATGGCTTGGATTACCGTTGAAGAAGAAGGCATCAAATCTTCAATTGCGAAGTTCTTAAGTGAAGATGAAGTTAAGAACATTTTGGCTAAAGCTGAAGCTGAAGCAGGCGACATCATTATGTTTGTTGCTGACAAAAACAGCGTTGTTTATGATGCCTTGGGTAACTTGAGATTAGAACTTGCTCGTCGATTTGATTTACTCAAAAAAGACGAATATGACCTTTTGTGGGTAACAGAGTTCCCGTTGTTTGAGTATAGCGAAGAAGAAGACCGCTATGTTGCAAAGCACCATCCGTTCACAATGCGCATGAAAGAGGATATTCATCTCTTAACCACCGAGCCTGAAAAAGTTCGTGCAAAGGCTTATGATATGATTTTCAATGGTAATGAGGTTGGCGGCGGAAGCCTCCGTATCTTTAACACAGAGCTGCAGCAGCAAATGTTTGAAGCTTTAGGCTTTACTAAGGAAGAAGCCTGGGAGCAGTTTGGCTTCTTAATGAACGCTTTCCGTTACGGCACACCGCCTCACGGTGGTATGGCATATGGTCTTGACAGATTGGTTATGCTCCTTGCCGGTCGTGACTCCATCCGTGATGTAATTGCATTCCCGAAAGTTAAGGATGCATCTGAACTGATGACCGAAACCCCGGGTACAGTTTCTGCTAAACAGCTTGAAGAACTGCATTTATCACTTGCGAACGTTGAATAAAGTTTACGTTTTATTCACACACAGACTGTAAAATTATGATATAATTTATGTGGGCATCAGGAGATACTTCTGATGCCCGCAGTGAATTTGACAGAAAAATCAGGGAGGTTATCGTATGGTTGAAATTAAAAACCTTACCAAGAAATATGGTACAAAGCTTGCAGTTGACAATATTTCAATCACCGTTAAGGATGGTGAAATATTAGGGTTTTTAGGCCCCAATGGTGCAGGTAAATCCACAACGATGAACATTTTGACGGGATATTTATCTGCTACCAGTGGCGAAGTTTCCATTGGCGGATATGATATTTTGGATAATCCAGTCGAGGCAAAGAAAAAGATTGGCTATCTGCCCGAACATCCGCCCCTTTATATGGATATGACCGTGCGGGAATATCTTGACTTTGTATATGACCTGAAAAAGGTTACAGAAGACAGAGAAGAGCATCTTTCAAAAATCTGTGATACCGTACAAATTACTGATGTGCAGCACCGCTTGATTTCTAACCTTTCAAAGGGTTATAAACAGCGTGTGGGTATTGCACAGGCAATGGTGGGTAATCCTGAAGTACTTATTTTAGACGAACCGACAGTTGGTCTTGACCCCAAGCAGATTATTGAAATCCGTTCTGTAATTAAACAGCTTGGTAGGGAGCATACGGTTATTTTGTCTTCTCACATTCTGCAGGAAGTGAACGCCATTTGCGAGCGTGTTATCATTATTAATAACGGCAAGCTGGTTGCCAGCGATACGCCGGAAAATCTTGGCAAGTCTATTTCTAATGAGAACAAGTTCCAGCTTCGAGTTGCTGGCGAAGAACGTGCTATTTTAGACGCATTAGAGGGTGTGCCCGGCGTTAAATATGTTAAATCCTTAGGCAGAAAAGAAAGTGGCTCCATTGATTTTGTGGTTGAGACTGAGCCGGATGTGGATGTAAGAACACCGATATTTAACGCGTTAGCAACAGCAGGACTGCCGATTTTATCTCTGCAGACTTTAGACCTTTCTTTGGAAGAAATCTTCTTAGAGGTTACCAGAAATCAAAGTGGCACGTTGTTTGCCGATGTTGATGAAGAAGACATTGAAATGGTGAACGTGGAACCAAACGCCTCTTGTGACGAGGAAACAGAAACAAATGTGAAAGGAGAGAGTGAAGATGAAAGCGATTTATAAAAGAGAACTGAATGCTTATTTTCAAACACCACTGGGCTACATTTTTCTCTTTGCTTACCTTTTAATTACCTCTGCGGTATTTGCCCTTTGCAATCTTTTGACTCAGCAGACATCTATGGTAGGCTTTTTCTCCTATGTTAATTTAGTATTTATTTTTGTTATTCCGGTTCTGACTATGCGGCTTTTTTCTGAGGAAAGAAAAAGCAAAACCGACCAGCTTTTGCTGACTGCACCGGTACGGATAACAGATGTTGTTTTAGGTAAGTTTTTTGCAGCGTCAACAGTGCTTTTGATTGGCGTGGGCATCACAACTTTGTACATCCCCATTATGGAGCTTTATGGCACACCGGTTGTGGCAGAAAGCCTCATTGGTTACTTGGGCCTTTTCTTAATGGGTCTTTTCTTTGTGGCACTTGGCATGTTTATGTCATCTGTTACAGAAAGTCAGGTAATTGCAGCTATTTCCACATCGGCAATTATTCTGTTTTTGTGACTGTTAGGCGGTGTAAACCTTCAGTTTACAGAGGTTTTAACAGGGGCTATGGCTTGGCTTGGCAAAGCCATAGATTGGTTTTTAAATTTCATCTCCATCACCAACCGTTTGTATGACTTTACCTTGGGAACGCTTAACCTGGTGCCGGTGTTCTATTTTGTCAGCCTTGCCGGATTGTTTGTTTTCCTGACGGTTTTGGTTATTGAAAGACGGCGCTGGAAATAAACCCATTATTTGAGTAAGAAAGGATGGAGAACAATGAAAAATAAAAAATTCCGGTATTCGTTAAACTCCAAGGTGTTTATTGTTGGTGCTGTGGTTGTCGTATTGCTTTTAAATGCAATTCTGATTTCCTTAGACAGCAAAATTCCTTTGGAATTTGACTTTACTGAAGATAAAATTTATGCCTTGACAGAAGAATCGGCTGATATTGTTGACCAGATTAACGAGCCTGTTGAAATTTTGGTTTTAACCACAGGCGAGGAAACACAGAGCCTTTCCATGGTGAAAAATGTGTTGGATAAATACAGCCAGAGAAACTCTGCAATTTCTGTTCGTGAGGTTGATGTTATTAAAAATCCTGCTGAGGTGCAGGCATATATGGAACAAATTTCAACTATGAGCATTGGCTCTTTGCTGATTCGCCAAGGTGACCGCTATGAGCTTGTTAATTCCACAGACTTTTTCAGTCAAAATGGTTACAGTTACATTGAACGTGTGGTTACCACAAAACTTGCCGGTTTTATTGATGGCATGACAATGTCAACCATACTCTTTACCAAGGGTCACGGTGAGCAGGTTTCTGAAAAAACCACTAAGAGCCTTGAAATGGTTGGTTATCAGATAGAACAGTTTGATAGCTTATCACAGGATTTTCCGGCAGATAATAAATCTGTTGTCGTTATTAGTGCACCTCAAACCGATTTTTCTGCTGATGAAATTGATAAACTGGATAAGTACTTAGACCAGGGTGGTAATGTTCAAATTTACTTTGACCCCATTTACGCAAGTGTTGACCTGCCCAATTTGCATAGCTACTTAGAGGAGGATTGGGGCATCATCCGCAACACCCATGTTGTGCTGGATGGTGGCAATATGATTGAAAACAGCACCTATATGGTAGGTGAACTTGCTGACCACGAGATTACAAATCCGGTTAAGGAAAGTCAGAAACGTGCAGGTTTCGGACCAGCAAACAGCTTCAGCACCTCGGCAGATAAGCCGACAGGGGTAGAAATTTATCCCCTAATCAGTACCTCAAAGGATGCTTATGCAAAGGCAAGTGTTGATGCTCTAATGCAGCAGGGCAGCCTGCAGAAAGCTGCTGAGGATGAAAGCGGAAAATTTGATGTTTTAGTGGCTGCAACTCGTAATAACACCAATATTAACAACGAAACTGTTACAGGGCGTTTGGTGGTTGCCGGTTCTGTGCTGACCTTTGATGCACTGACGGCAGATACCCGCTTTGCGAATGAAGATATTTTGCTTAATTCTGTGAACTGGATGAATGGTGGAGAAGCATCTGTGACCGTTCGCGCAAAAGCAATCCCTGGTGGCGTTATGAGCCTCACCGTAACACAGTTCTGGATTTGGCTGGTTATTTTAGTGCTGATTGTGCCTGTTTCAATTTTAATTTGCGGTATTGTTGTTTTTGTAAAACGCCGTTATAAGTAAAATAAACGTAAAGAGAAGGTTGATGAGTATGAAAAAAATCATATCACTTTTATTGGTGCTTGTGATTGCTGCAGTTTCTTTTGTTGCTCCTGTAATGGCAGAGGAAACAGCAATTTCCGTTCTGTTAGACGGTGAATATATCGCTTTTGATGTTGCGCCTACCATTATTGAGGGTCGCACTATGGTTCCTGTTAGAGCGGTTTTTGAAGCTTTGGGCGCAACTGTTGACTGGCAGCAGGAGACACAGAAGGTTGTTTCACACAAAGGTGAAACTGATGTTACTCTGACAATTAATGATAAAACCCTGTACAAAAATGGAGAAGCCGTTGTTTTAGATGTGCCTGCACAGTTGATTGACAGCAGAACACTGGTTCCTGTTCGTGCCATCAGCGAAGCATACGGTTGCTATGTTGACTGGAACGATTGGACAAAAACGGTTTTGATTACCTCTGATTTGAATAAAACCTCTGTTGCAATGGTCAACGAAGAACCTATCACCATGGGCTATTTTAATTTTATGCTTTTGGAACTAGAAGAATATGCAATGGCGAGCTTTGAAACAGATGCTGAGGGATTAAAGTCTATTTGGGGTTCTGCACCGGGTGGCACAAGTTTTGGACAATATATAGCAAATACGACTTTAGAACAATGCATATATATAAAGGCAAATGTTCAAAAGGCAAAAGAAGCCGGTATAACATTATCAGAGGATGACAAGCAACACATAGAGATGTATTGCAGCACGCTGGAAGAAATTTATCAGGGACAATACACAAAAATCGGTACAACAATTGAAGCCATTAAAGAGCTTTATTCGGACAATCATCTTTTAGAGAAATATCAGATTTCTCTTTTGGATGAGCATCAGATGACAGAAGAGGAAGCAAAAAAATATCTGGACGAGAACTATGTTAAAGCTAAGCACATTCTTTTTTCAACAGTGGATGCTGCTACCGGTGCTCCTTTGGCAGAGGAAGAGATTGCAGCAAAGAAAAAACTTGCTGAACAAACCCTTACCAAAATTAGAAACGGTTCAGATTTTGATAAATTAATGGCACAGTATAACGAAGACCCGGGTATGGAACAAAATCCGGATGGTTACTTATTTACGACAGGAGAAATGATTGCCGAGTTTGAAACAGCAGCATTTGAACTTGGTGTTGGTGAGGTTAGCGGAATTGTTGAAACTGTGTATGGGTATCACATTATTAAACGTGTCAGCAATGGAAAATATTCAGAAGAAGACATTGCGTATATACAGAATCAAAATGTTGCGAAACCTGTTTCAGAGGCTATGAGCCTTAACGCAAATACTGCAGAGGTTACCCTAAAAGATAATCTTATTTTACAAGCGGTTCCTGTAGGTCTTAACTAAAAAAGAGGCTGCATTGCAGCCTCTTTTTTAATTCTTAAATTGCTTTGTCAGTTTGCCAAGCGCTTTTTTTTCAATGCGGGAAACATAGGAACGGGAGATGTTAAGTTTTTTTGCAATTTCTCTTTGGGTAAAGGCTTTTCCGCTTAAACCGTATCGCATAATAATGATTTCCTTTTCTCTATCGCTTAAGCTTTCTTCTATGTATTGGTATAGCTTTTTCATATCCAGATTTAAATCTGCCTGTTTGGCTACATCTTCATCTTCAACAGTTAAAATGTCCATAAAGGTTATGTCGTTTCCCTCAGAGTCCCGACCTAAGCACTCATTAATGGAAACCTCCTGATTCAACTTTTTTGTGGCACGGATAGACATTAAAATTTCGTTATCTATGCATCGGGCAGCATATGTAGCAAGTCGTGCGTTCTTTTGAGGGTCGAAGGAATTGATGGCTTTTATCAGACCGATTGTGCCGATGGAGATGATGTCATCAGCATCAGCACCTGGGGTTTGGGTATATTTTTTTGCAACATGAGCCACCAGGCGCAGGTTGTGTTCTATGAGCTTGTTTTTGGCATTTTCATCACCGCTTGCCATTTTTGTAAGGCACTCCTTTTCTTCCTTTGGTGAAAGCGGGCGAGGGAAGGTGCCCGCATTGCTTGATACATAAGACAGAAAAAACGGCGCAAAACGGATGATAGATATAAGAAATAGCCAAACAGATGAAAACATAAAAGCACCTCCAAGAAACAGATGTTTTATGTATATGTTTTGTTATTTTGGGTATTGCCAGTACCAATAAAAAAGGACAGATTAAAGAAATTAAAAAAAATCCGTCTTTATATAAAAAAAGACTTGACAAACATGCAAATAGTTGCTATACTTTTATATGTTGTAAGTGATGGAGAGGTGTCCGAGCGGTTTAAGGAGCTGGTCTTGAAAACCAGTGATGCGAGAGCACCGTGAGTTCGAATCTCACCCTCTCCGCCAAAATCTTGTTTTAAATATTTTTTATATATTCGACACGGAGAAGTACTCAAGTTGGCCGAAGAGGCGCCCCTGCTAAGGGTGTAGGTCGGGAAACCGGCGCGAGAGTTCAAATCTCTCCTTCTCCGCCAAATAAATCCGAGAACGTAAGTTCTCGGATTTTGTATATCCGTTTATTCTTTTGGAGGGTGTTATGTCTAAGGCAAAATCTATTCTTTTAACGGTACTCGGCACAATGATTACCGGCTTTGGTATCGGCGTATTTTTGACACCGAATAAAATCGTCGGCGGTGGGGTATCGGGTCTTTCTACAATGCTGTATCATACCTTGTCAGTGCCGCCGGGTGTTAGTTTTTTGGTTATTAACTTGATTTTTTTGTTAATTGGGTTTAAAATATTAGGTAAGGAATTTACCTTTAAAACCCTGCTTGGTGCAGCACTGATTTCAGTATTTACCCAGGTGTTTTCTTACATTCCTTTTTATACTGAAAATACCATGCTTGCCACCATTTTTGGTGGTGTGCTTTATGGCCTCGGCATTGGTCTTGGCTTTGCAGCCGGTGCTTCTACCGGTGGTACGGATATTTTGGGAAGATTGATTCAATATAAATTCCAAACGGTGCCAATCGGCAAGCTCCTTTTGTTTGTTGACGGCATTATCATTTTAATATCTTTAATTCTGTTTAAAAATTTAGAATTGACATTGTTTGGTATTATTTCGTTGTTTATTTCAAGCACAACCATTGATTTTGTCATTGGGCAGCTTAACATTTCCCGTCTTGCTTTTGTGATTACCGAGCACGGCGAAGAAATTTCAAATCAATTAGTTAGCACTTCACCCAGGGGTGTCACTTTGATTGATGTTGTGGGTGCCTATACAAATGAGTCGAAGAAGATGCTGTTTTGCGCACTGAAAGAAAGTGAATCTGAGATTTTTCAGCGGAAAATTTTATCCATAGACCCGGAAGCGTTTATCGTTTTCTCAGAATCACAGCGCATTAAGGGTAACGGTTTTTATCTGTATAAGTAAGAATTTTATTGACCTTGTGTCAAAAATATAAGGAGGTTTTTATAATGGAATTAAAAGGCTCAAAAACAGAAAAGAATTTATGGGAAGCGTTTGCCGGTGAAAGCCAGGCAAGAAACAAGTATACATACTTTGCTTCCGTAGCTAAAAAAGAAGGATATCAGCAGATTTCTGCTATTTTTGAAGAAACT
>JAZSJR010000025.1:0-8993 GCA_045534415.1 Clostridia bacterium | reverse complement strand
GTTTATAGGATGATGAAACCTGCTTTTTCTGCTCTTTATCTTTAGACAGGGCTGCAAGCAAGGTCTGGGTGTCATCATAGAAACGATAATCTTTTTTCTTTTCGGGAATTTCTCTTACCCTTTCAGTTTCCTTAACCAAAGCATTTAAGTATTCCATAGGAATTTCTTCTAAGAAACGGGAGGGCATGGTATAGCTGCCGCTGCCATAACGATTGCGGTAACCTGCGTGGGAGATGGTCAGGTTTTTCTTGGCGCGGGTGATGCCTACATAGCAAAGACGGCGCTCTTCTTCAATTTCATCGTCTGTCATGGAGCGGATGCTGGGGAACAACCCCTCCTCCATACCGCAAAGGAAAACCTGAGGAAATTCAAGACCTTTGGCACTGTGGAGAGTCATCATTACAACGCTGTCTAATTCCTGGTCATAATTGTCAACATCAGAAACCAGGGCAGACAGTTCTAAAAAGCCAGAGAGGGTAGGTTCTTCGTCGTTGCGCTCATATTCTTTAGCGGCCGATACAAGCTCGCCCAAGTTGTCAAGCCTTGTTTGGTTTTCAATAGAATCTTCCACTTCAAGCATTGCGCGGTAACCGCTTTCTTGCAATGTAATGTCCACAATTTCGGAGGGTGTTTTTCCCTCAGAAAGGCTTTTGATTTTGTGAATGACCGAAACAAATTCCTGCAGCTTGTCTGCTATGCGGATAAGCTCAGCATCACCTTTAGCCTGCTCCATGGCGGTGAACATGCTGACGCCCTTTAAAGCTGCACTTTTTGAAACTTTTTCTAAGCTGGTGGCACCAATCTTGCGGCTCGGTTCATTGACAACGCGAATTAAACTGATGTTATCGTGAGGATTTTGTACCAAGCGCAGGTACGCCAAGGCATCCTTGATTTCCTTCCGGTCATAAAACCGCAGGCCGGCTAAGACGCGGTATGGAATGCCGTGACCCCCCAGCGTGGTTTCGATGACACGGGACTGGATGTTGGTGCGGTACAGAATAGCGCAGTCAGAGTATTTAGCGCCATTTGAAATAGCAGATTTAATGGCGTTTGCTATAAATTCTGCTTCATCATATTCATTATCAGCGCGATACAGGTCAATGAGACCACCTTCACCGTTTTCGGTCCACAAATTTTTGCCTTTGCGGCCGCGGTTATTGGCAATGACTGCATTAGCGGCATTTAAAATGGTTTGGGTGGAGCGGTAGTTTTGTTCCAGTTTAATCACTTTTGCACCGGGAAACTCTTTTTCAAAATTTAAAATGTTCTGAATGTTAGCACCACGGAATTTGTAAATGCTCTGGTCATCATCACCCACAACGCAGATGTTTTCATAACCCTGTGCCAACAGGTTGACAAGCATAGACTGTGAATTGTTTGTATCCTGATACTCATCTACAAACACATAACGGAACTGTCTTTGGTAACGCTCAAGCACTTCAGGCTCCTGAGAGAGCAGGCGGACGGTGTGCATGATGATGTCATCAAAATCAAGGGCGTTTGATTCCCTAAGTTGTTTCTGATACAGCTGATAGGCTTCGCCAATCAACTTTTTACGGTAGTTTCCGTCATTTGTCATTAAATATTCTGTGGGGCCTAATAGTTCATCCTTTGCTGTGGAGATTTCGTACAGAACGCTGCTGGCTGACAGCATTTTTTCATCCACATTCATGGTTTTTAAAACCCGCTTAATCAGGGTCTTTTGGTCAGCAGCATCATAGATAACAAAGTCTCTGTCATGAGTGCCTAGTTTGTCAATATCCCGGCGGAGAATGCGCATGCAGAGGGAGTGGAAAGTGCCAATCCACATACTGCTAGCGTTGTCACCAATCATAGCCTCAATACGCTCTTTCATTTCGTTTGCTGCCTTGTTGGTAAAGGTGATGGCAAGAATCCGCCAGGGCTGAGCTAATTTTTCATCTAAAATATGAGCAATTTTATTGACAACAACGGTGGTTTTACCGCTGCCGGCACCTGCTAAGATTAAAAGAGGGCCATCGGTTGTCAGGATTGCTTCTTTTTGTTCTTTATTAAATCTATCCAGTGCTATCATAATGTTTCTATAATTCCTTTCATAGTGGCAAGGGCACGTTCTGAGATTTTGGTATAACGTTCCTGCTTGCTCCGTACCCGTTCCGGCAGAGAATCGATGATGCCGAAGTTAATATTCATTGGCTGAAAGTTTTTGCCGCAGAAATCTGCCACGTAATGCCCCAAAGCACCTGTGGCGGTCTGTGTGGTAAAATCTACAGCGGGCTGTCCTAAAAGATAGCGGGCGGCGCTGATGCCTGCCACAATACCGGAGGAGGCTGATTCAACATACCCCTCAACACCGGTCATCTGACCGGCAAAATAAAGGCCTGGTTTGGTTTTAAAGGCAAAGTTTGCATCTAAAAGACCTGCACTTAAATATGTATTTCGGTGCATCACGCCATAGCGGACGATGTCAAGATTTTCAAGTCCGGGAATCATAGAAAATACCCGCTTTTGCTCACCGAATTTTAAGTGAGTCTGAAAACCGACCAGATTATATAAGGTTCCTGCGGCGTTATCCTGACGGAGCTGCACAACAGCGTGGTAGCGTTTTCCAGTTTCAGGGTGTTCCAATCCCACAGGCTTTAAAGGACCGAAAGTGAGAGCTTTTTCGCCGCGTTTTGCCATTACCTCAACAGGCATACAGCCTTCAAAGACCCGGTCATCTTCAAAGTCTTTTAAGTGCGCCGTTTCGGCGGTGATTAAGGCGTTGTAAAATGCGTCATATTCTTCTTTTGTCATGGGGCAGTTTAAATAGTCTGCCGTGCCTTTGTCATACCGCGCTTTGCGGAAAACTTTTGTCATATCAATGGATTCAGAAGTGATAATGGGAGCAGCAGCGTCATAGAAAAAGAGACGGTCACCTGTTAGCGCACCGATTTTTTCTGAAAGTGCATCTGAGGTGAGGGGTCCTGTTGCAATGATAACGCAGTCTGCCTCGGGAATCTCTGTTACCTCTTCGTGAATGATGTGAATGTTTTTGCAGGAAGAGATAAGCTTTGTAACGGTTTCGGAAAAAGAGGTTCTGTCCACAGCTAAAGCACCACCTGCCGGCACACGACAGGCGTCTGCAGCTTGCATAATGACAGAATCTAAAAGGCGCATTTCTTCTTTTAAAAGGCCGGCACCGTTGCACAAATCCTCTGCCCTGAGCGAGTTGGAGCAAACCAGCTCAGATAAGGTATCAAGAGAGTGTGCCGGACTGTGTTTTAGAGGCTTCATTTCATATAAATCTACTTCTATATTGCGTTTGGCAAGCTGCCAGGCGGCTTCACAGCCGGCAAGACCGCCACCGATGACGATTGCTTTCATAAGGTCTCCTTTACAGGGCTTTATTGTATGGTCTTTTGCGGCAAATTTCTGCAAAAGAACTACCTTGTTAGTGTACCATAAAACCGACGGAATTGTCAACTGAATCAGGACATGAAAAAAGAGGCTGCAGCGTTTTGCTGAAGCCTCTTTTTTATTTACCTTGGTTCAATCAGAAGTTTAATTGCCGTACGCTCTTCGCCGTTGATTTCTACATCGGCAAAAGAGGGAATGCAAACAAGTTCTGTCCCCGAGGGAGCGAGAAAACCACGGGCAATTGCAATTGCTTTAATGGATTGATTCAGCGCGCCTGCACCAATTGCCTGAATTTCTGCTGCGCCGCTTTCCCGGATGACACCGGCGAGTGCCCCTGCGACAGAGTTCGGATTCGATTTTGACGAAACCTTAAGAGCTTCCATGTTACTACCACCTTTTTCATTTTCCTATTTTTAGTTTACCATAACATTTTGACAAATTGCAACACATTCTTTCAAAAAAACAAAATTTTCCATAGAATGCCTAATGTTGGAAATTAATTTTTGTGAAATTTCGACAATAAAATTTAAAGAAAGAAATTGAAGTCTATGCATATTATTCAAGGATGCTACCAAAAATAAGAAAAAGTTTCAAAATTTAGGAAATTTGAGCAAATAGGAGGTTACCATGAAAAAACGCTCTGTTTTAACAATTTTATTTGGCTTTATTTTTTTGTTTGTTATGTGCGGCGTGTATTATGGCGGTGAAACAAATGAGAGCACAAAAGGGTATGCTGCCGGACGGAGTTCCGCCGACATTCAGCTTCTTGCCCGGTGTGTAAATGGTGAGGCAAGAGGTGAACCTTATGAGGGTCAGGTGGCGGTGGCGGCTGTCATTTTAAACCGGGTGAAGCATCCGTCTTTTCCCAACACCATAGCAGGTGTCATTTATCAGCCAAGAGCTTTCACTGCAACAGTAGATGGTCAGATTCATGTGCCCATAGCAGAAAACAGCACTGTGTACAAAGCCTGCCGTGATGCTATGAACGGATGGGATCCATCAAATGGTGCTGTGTATTACTATAACCCAAGAAAAGTGACCAGCCGGTGGATATTCTCCCGGGAGGTTGTGCGAGTGATTGGAAACCATCGTTTTGCAAAATAGAAAAGGAGGGCGAAAACCATGGAAGAGCGCAGAAGCCGTTATGGCGTGATTATTTGTGTTGCCATTGTGACGCTGGCGGTTTTAGCCGGTGTGGGCATTTATCAGTTTAAACGTGCCGAGGATTTGGAGAATGCGGTGAATAACCAGTATACCCATGCTTTTTATGAACTGGAGGACTATATTAAGGATGTAGATTATCTTTTAAAAAAATCGATACTGGCAAATGACCCGGTGCAGATGTCTGACATCTCGTCCGAAATTTTTATGCTTGCCGCCTCGGCAAAAGCCAATCTTGCCTTACTACCCCTTGCGGAAACAGACCTTTCCGGTACCTCGAAATTTTTATCTCAGGTTGGGGACTATACCTCTTATCTGACAACAAAGGTGATTCGTGATGAGGAGGTGAGTCAGGCAGAATATGAAACCCTGGACAGATTATCCGGCTACGCAGGGGACATCAGCCAGGAGCTTGGCAAATTGGAGGCTAAACTCAGTGCAGGGCAGGTTTCTTTTGTGGAAGAAAAGCAATCTGCACTAAAAGCCTATGCCTCCGATGAAGTTTCCATTGGGGCAGGGATGGAGAGCCTTGAAAAAGCCTTTCAGGATTATCCCTCGCTGATTTATGATGGGCCGTTTTCTGAGCATATTGAAGCCAAAGAGCCGGTTATGCTGAAAAAACGACCGGTATATAACCGGGAAGCGGCGCAAAAGGTGGCAGCAGAATTTTTGGGAGATGACCGCTCCGAACGGTTGTTTTTTACTGATGAGGGCGGTGGTAAATTACCGGCTTATAACTTCATGGGGCAACTGAGTGAAGACCGCACGGTGACAATCAGCGTAACAAAAGCCGGAGGTTATGTGCTTTATATGCTAGATAACCGTGAGGTGACGGAGAAAAAACTGTCCGTCACGGAGGCAACCCAAAAGGCACAGGATTTTTTAAGACGACAGGGCATGTTTTATATGGAGAGCAGCTACTATGAAGAAAGTGACTGCGTGGCAACTTTAAATTTTGCGGCAAAACAAAACGATGTGGTTTTATATTCTGACCTTGTTAAGGTGAAAATTGCGCTGGATAACGGTCAGGTAGTCGGATATGAAGCAAAAGGGTATTTAATGAGCCATGCCGAGCGGGAAATTCCTGAGGAGATTTTGACTCAGGAGGAAGCAGCACAAAAAATAAGCACAAGGCTTAAAGTGGAGCAGGCAGGTCTTGCACTGATTCCGAAAGACAGTATGGAAGAGGTGCTTTGTTATGAATTTAAGGGAAAATATAAAGAAAACAATTTTTTGATTTATATTAATGCACAAACCGGACAGGAGGAGAAGATTTTACTTCTGATTGAGTCGGAAAGTGGCATTTTGACCGTATAAAAATTACAAAAAAATTCCTGCTTTAATTTTTTTAAGCAGGAACATACTATGAGTGTAGTCAAATGATTTGGCTGCAAAAAAGCTTATAGTCTTTGAAAGGTTCACCAAGGGGTGAAATCCAAAAGGCATCAGATAAGCTAAGGAGTGTTAAAAAGTGAGCAGACGTTCTATTATGTCCAGTCATTTAAAAGAGGAAATTGCCAAAGAACTTGGCGTTTATGAAACTGTGAAACAAAACGGCGGTTGGGGGAATGTATCCTCCCGTGACTGCGGCAGCATGGTAACAAAAGCGATTGAAATTGCAGAGAGAGCTGTCAAACAATCGTAGTGACTCATAGATAATCACTCAATGAAGGCATCTTTTACTTTGTATTGCATAATAAAAGTAAAAGATAGGGGTTGCAGTTTTTGCTGCAACCCCTTTATGCTTTTTATTGAATAGCGTTATTTAAGTATTCCAGTGATTTTGCTACCATTTCATCTCCAATTTCCTTGGAGGCTTCAGCAGCACTGGCGGTGAACCAGTGTTTGATGTCGCCTAATCTGTCAAGCTTAACAGCATCAGGATAGAGTGACATTAAAATGGAGCATTCATATTTGCCGGCGTGGTCATAACCGGTAGCGTTCTGCACTTCGGTGCTCATTGTGGGAATGACCTTAATCCAGGAGAAGGGGTCATCGCCGCCACCTAAATTTTCATAATAGGAAGCATAGTTTTCGCTGCCCCACCAGCCTCTGCCCTGAGTTTTTTCTAAGTAGCGCATGGTAGCACGCTTAGCTGCTTTCATATAAGACAGGGTCATAGGCATCAGGTTTTCCTGCTCGAACTGGTGATGAATCACAACGTAGATGTTGCGGAGTCCGGCATCTAACATATTCATAAAAATCTGGAATAGATATGCCCCAAAAACATCCTCTTCAATGTGCACAGTGCCGCTGGTTTCATCAGCAACAGCGTAGCTTGAGGGGCTGTAATAAATAGTGGGCATAATCATGATTTCTTTACTTTCAGAAAGTTTCTTGATGAGACCTTCTGCAATCAGAGTATCGCAACCATAAGAGCAGTGAGGACCGTGATACTCAACCGTGCCACCACAGAGAACGGCGGGGATTCTGTTCTCCTTAACATGCTCTACTTCCCTGGGGAAACTCATATTGTATTCCATATCAGACACCTCTTATTCTGTGTAAGCGAGAGTTGTGTAGAATGCCAGATTCGGCTGTGTATTGTCGAGTCTGCCATACTGAACAACGATTTCGCAGTTGGATGTTAATTTCATTGCATACTGTGTTTCAAAAGGAACTTTGAAACCACACATATCATCAATGTTGTTGGTACGGAAGCAACGAACTCTTCCTGCTTTAACCGTCCATTTGATGTCTTCATATGCATCTTTATCTGTAAAGAAGATTTTAACATCAATTTCAGCGTCTTTTTTGCTGTCGTTTACAATGATAACGGATTCATGGCCCTTTGCAACGCCTTCGCCTTCGGGAGGCAGTTCGCAGTCAGGGATAATCCAGACTTTTTTACCAATAGCCATTTGTATCTCTCCTTTTTGATTGTAAAAAGGATTGGCGAAACACGGGGTTTTCGCCAATCCGTATGTTTTTAATTAGAATTCCAGTTCAATGATACCTTTGTTTAAGTAGTCAGTCATCTTGCGGCAACCATCTTTTGTGATTGCAGCGCCGATTTCCCATCTGCAGCCAAAGCCCTTACCCATAATAAAGGTGTCAACCTGGAAGGTCATGTTTTCTTCCAGCGGATAGTTGCTGGAAGTTTCCATCCAGGGAGCTTCAACTTCGATCATACCGGTACCATGGCAGGGACCATAAACGAAGTTATCTTTGTAACCATTTTCAACATACATATTGTAGAAGCCTTTAGCAACATCAGAAGCCAGAACGCCAGCCTTGAGCTGATCGATTGTCCAGTCGTGAGCCTGCTTACAGAATTCAACGACTTTTCTTCTCTCGCCTTCCAGTTTACCCATAACAACGGGCAGACCGATTGCAGGGGAGTAACCGTCAATCTTAGCAGACAGGTTCAGCTGAACAATGTCACCTTTGTTGATGGTTCTGTAACCGGAACGGCTGATTGCGTGACTAGTGGATTTTTCACTGAAGACATACATAGGCAGACCTTCATATTCTGCACCTTCTTCATAAATAACTCTCTGAGCTACACCAACCATCTGCAGTTCGGTTACGCCGGGCTTTAACTGACGGATAACTTCATCAGTTGCCAGGTCAACAATACGGAAACCTTCCTGAATACAAGCCAGCTCGTTAGCACTCTTAATCTTACGGAGCTCAACCATAATGTCATTGCACTTAGAAATTTCAGCTTTGGGGAAGCTGTCTTTTAAACCTTCGTAGATAGGCAGGGTGCATTCAACATAGCTACCCAGACCGATTTTAATGTGTTCGCCAGTTACACCGATAGCCTTAAATACGTCAGCAAAGGTGCTTGCCTGAAGCTCGGGGTAAGAGGGGTCAGCAGATTCTCTGAACTCACGCAGGCAGAAAATTTTGTCCATCTTAGCAACGTCCTGCGCGAAGATGATGCATTCAGGACCAACCATTAAAGCAGCCTGGCCGTTTGCTGCAATGGCAACACCTGCACGCTCAAACAGGGGCCAAAAGCCACTGAAATATCTTGCGTTTGCGTAGTCAGATTCAGTGGAGCAAACCACCATAACGTCTAAGCCTTTATCTGCAACAAGTTTTGCAGCTCTTTTGATTCTTTCCTGATATTCGTAATCAGGGATACAAATTCTACTCATAAAAATAGCCTCCTATTATATGTATTGGAATAATTTCATTGTAATATAGAAGAATAATCTTGTCAATAAAACAAAAAAATAAAATTTAAACGTTTAACTTTTAAAAAAAGGGGTTGACAAAGGGAAAAAGTTATAGTAAAATACTATTTGTTGTTTATGGCGGCGTGGCTCAGTTGGTCAGAGCAAACGGTTCATACCCGTTAGGTCGGCGGTTCGAATCCACCCGCCGCTACCAAAAAAAAATCCTGTCGAAAGACAGGATTTTTTTGTATAACGAAAACCACGCCATTGTGGCGTGGTTCAAAATAGGCTATTGCCGATGAGCAGACATGAACCAGAAAAATCTAT
>JAZSJR010000163.1:0-17115 GCA_045534415.1 Clostridia bacterium | reverse complement strand
CTCTACCGTTCGTTGGAGTTTACCGGCGAAGGTGTTGCTGATCTTTCGATGGATGATCGTTTTACGATCGCGAACATGGCGATCGAAGCCGGCGCGAAAAACGGCATATTCCCCGTTGACGAAACAACGATGAAATATCTTGACGGCAGATCGAAAAGAGAACCCGTTATTTACGAAGCAGATCCCGATGCGGAATATGAAAAGACGATAGAGATAGATCTTTCGTCGATCGTTCCGACAGTAAGCTGTCCGCATCTTCCCGAAAATACGAAACCTGCAAAAGAACTTTCCGAAATCAAAGTCGATCAGGTCGTTATCGGAAGCTGTACAAACGGCAGAATGGAAGATATGCAGGCTGCATATGAAATTCTAAAAGGCAAAAAAGTTGCGGACGGAGTTCGCTGTATTATCATTCCCGCAACGATGCAGATCATGAGAGAATGCGTTGAACGCGGATATGTTACTGCATTTATCGATGCAGGCGCAGTTGTTTCAACCCCGACCTGCGGACCGTGTCTCGGTGGATACATGGGTATTCTTGCAAAAGGCGAAAGATGTATTGCAACGACGAACAGAAACTTTGTCGGCCGAATGGGACATCCCGAAAGCGAAGTTTATCTTGCATCCCCCTACACTGCTGCGGCAAGCGCACTTACGGGATATATAACAGAATACACGGAGGAATAAGAGATGAAAACAGAAGGAAAAGTTTTTAAATATCCCGATAATGTTGATACAGACGTTATAATCCCCGCACGTTATCTCAATACCTCCGATGCTCATGAGCTTGCGGCTCACTGTATGGAAGATATAGATAAAGAATTCGTAAAAAACGTAAAAGCAGGCGATATTATGGTTGCAGGCTGGAACTTTGGATGCGGATCTTCGAGAGAACATGCACCTCTCGTTATTAAGACCTGCGGCACGGGATGCGTAATAGCCAAAAGCTTTGCAAGAATTTTTTACCGGAATGCCATTAACATCGGTCTTCCGATTTTAGAGTGTCCTGAGGCGGCAGATGAAATAAGCGCCGGGGATACTGTCACTGTGGATTTTGACACAGGCGAGATTACAAACCACACAACCGGCAAAACCTATCAGGCGCAGCCATTTCCCGAATTTATTCAGGATATTATCAGAAAGGGTGGGCTACTTGCCTCCCTATAGACAGAGGTGAACAAAGTGCAAAAGAACATAGCGGTCATTCACGGTGATGGAATCGGCCCGGAAATCATCCGTGAGGCAATGGGCGTTTTGAATGCCATAGCCACTCGATTTAGCCATCGGTTCGTTTATACACAGGTGGATATGGGCGGCCGTGCCATACATACATATATGTATGCGCTGCCGGATGAAATGCTTGCACTTTGCTTATCTTCTGATAGCGTTTTATTAGGCGCTGTTGGCGGCGACAAATGGAACGTGCTTCCCAGTGAAATGCGCCCTGAAAAAGGCCTTTTAAAGCTTCGGGCGGCCATGGGGGTATACTCTAATAACCGTCCGGCTAAAATCTGGCCCCAGCTTGCTTCAGCTTCTCCCTTAAAAGCTTCCATTGTGGAGCAGGGGATTGATTTTATCATAGTAAGAGAGCTGATTGGAGGCATCTATTTCGGCAAACATCAAACAAAAACCGAAAATGGTGAAACCATCGCCATTGATGAACTCAAGTACTCAGAAAAAGAAATTGAGCGCATTGGCAGAATTGGTTTTGAGACTGCAAGAAAGAGGAGAAAACAGCTTTGCTCTGTTGAAAAAAGCAATGTGCTTGATTCAAGCCGCTTGTGGAAAAAGGTGATGCATCGGTTATCTGAAGAATATCCCGATGTTACCCTTTGTGATATGTTAGTAGATAACTGCGCTATGCAGATTGTGAAAAATCCGGCACAGTTCGATGTAATTGTGACGGAAAATATGTTTGGTGATATTTTGTCTGACGAGGCATCTATGATTACCGGCTCCATCGGGATGATTCCCTCATCAAGTTTAGGGGATTCTGTCTGTGGTTTGTATGAGCCGATTCACGGCTCTGCGCCTGATATTGCAGGGCGTGATATTGCTAACCCAATTGGTACAATTTTGGCGGCAGCTATGATGCTGCGCTTTAGCTTTGATATGGGGGAAGAAGCAGACTGTATTGAAAGTGCTGTTTCAAAGGTTTTGGATAAGGGCTACCGTACAGCGGATATTATGCCCCAGGAGCAGCTTGAGGCAGAACGTTGCACGCTTTTGGGCTGCCACGCCATGGGTGAAAAAATTACCAGGATGATTAAGGAGGGTTGCTAACGTGAGACTAACCGGTGCAGATATTATTGTTAAAACTTTAATAGAGCAGGGATGCGATGTGGTATTTGGCTATCCCGGGGGTCAGATTATAGACGTTTACGACTCTCTTTACAGATACAAGGATGAAATCCGTCACGTGCTGACGGCTCACGAGCAGGGTGCTGCTCATGCGGCAGATGGTTATGCGCGTGCTACAGGGCGTGTGGGCGTTGTGATGGCAACCTCAGGCCCCGGTGCAACCAACCTGGTTACCGGTATCGCTACGGCACACCTTGACTCTGTTCCCATGGTTGCCATTACCGGCAATGTTATGACCTCTCAGATTGGGTATGACAGCTTTCAGGAGATTGATATTACGGGTATTACTCTGCCCATTACCAAACACAATTATTTTGTAGGCTCGGTGGACGAGCTTGCTGATACCATTCGTGAGGCATTTCAGCTTGCCGTTTCCGGCAGACCCGGACCGGTGCTCATTGATGTGCCGAAAGATATACAGATGGCTGTGTGCGAGTTTACGCCGCAAAAAGCCGTAGAGCCTTATGAGAAATATCCGGCGAAGGATGCCCGCATTCAGGCAGCAGCCGATTGTATTAATAGAAGTAAACGTCCCTTTATTTATTTTGGTGGTGGCGTTGTTGCAAGCGGTGCGGCAGAGGAAATGCTGGAAATGGCAGATAGGATTGATGCACCCTTAGGGTGTTCTATGATGGGGCTTTCAGCTGTCCCCACAAACCATCCCCGCTTTTTGGGCATGCAGGGTATGCATGGTCATTATGCATCTTCCGTTGCAATGCATAACGCAGATTGCATCATTGCCTTAGGCGTTCGGTTTAATGACCGGGTGATTGGAGATAAAGAAAAATTTGCCGCAAGTGCAAACATTATACATATTGATATTGATGGCTCTGAACTTTCAAAAACAGTGGCAGAGGCACACTCTCTGCGGGCAGATTTAAAGTTGACCTTAGAGAAACTTTTGCCCTTGCTGGAAAGAAAAAACCATCCTGACTGGCAGGGAAAGATTGAGGCTTACAGGCAGGAAGAGAAACTGCAGGCAGATACTCGTCCGGGACTTACACCGAAAAATGTTTTATCTGCTTTAAATGAGCGGATGAAAGATAACACCCCTGTGGTGACCGATGTAGGTCAGCATCAGATGTGGGCGGCACAGTATTTGCAGTTTAAAAATAGTCGTCGGTTCATTTCAAGTGGTGGGTTGGGGACAATGGGTTTTGGCATTGGTGCAGCTATTGGTGCTGCTGTTGCCACCGGAGAGAAAACTGTGCTCATTACTGGTGACGGCAGTTTTGCCATGACTCTTCAGGAACTTGCTACAGCGGTTTCAGAAGGCCTGCCTTTAGTGATTTTAATTTTTAATAATGGTGTTTTGGGCATGGTGCGTCAGTGGCAGACCTTGTTTTATGATAAACGTTACTCAAGCACTGTGTTAGACAGAAAAACTGATTATGTAGCTCTCTCTAAAGCTTTTGGTGCGTCAGGGGAACAGGTGAACGATTTAGATGCTTTAGCACAAGCGTTAGACCGTGGATTTGCGGCAGAAGGTCCCTACCTGATTGATTGTGCCATTTGTCCGGATGAATTTGTTCTGCCCATGCTTCCGCCGGGCGGAGGCGTGGATGAAATTATTGTAAAGGTGGGTGACGAGATATGAACCGGTATACCGTAGCAGTTTTAGTTCGAAACCAGTTTGGTGTTTTAAATCGTGTCACCAGTATGTTTCGTCGCAGGCAGTTTAACATCAGCTCCCTGACCGTTAGTGAAACAGAGGTGCAGGAGTTTTCCCGCATTACAGTGATTTTTGACGGAGAAGAAATGCAAAAACAGCAGCTTGTTAGCCAGCTTTATAAGTTGCCGGATGTTTGCTTTGTGAGAGAACTTTCTCCCGAGGCATCTGTCAGCTTTGAACTGATGCTGATTAAGATGGAGATAGCCCCTACTACCCGAAGCGAGATTTTAGTCACAGCAGGTGAGTTCCACGCAAAAATTGTTGATGATTCAGAAAATTCTGTAATTTTTCAGGTGGCGGCAGACAGCCGGGAACTGGATGCCTGCATTAAGCTGATGCAGAAATTCACGATTTTGGAAATCTGTCGGACAGGGTGCGTTTCTTTAGAAAAGGGTAGCACAACCATTCGGGAGATGTTTAATCAGTAAGCCATGAAAAAACAAGAAGAAACAAAGCATTATGTGTATGTTCTGCGCTGCAAAGATGATAGTCTTTACACCGGTTGGACAACCCATTTAGAAGAAAGGGTTAAAACCCATAACGAGGGTCGGGGCGCAAAATATACCCGCTCGCACAGACCGGTGACACTTGCTTATTTTGAGTGTTTTTCTGATAAGTCAGAAGCACTCAAAAGAGAATGTGCCATTAAAACTATGAGTAGGCAGGAAAAAGAACAACTGATAGCAAAAAAAGAATAAGGACGCTTTTGCGCCCTTCAGCGTGTCGAGAAACCTCGACACGCTGAGTAGACATTGAAAAAGGTAGGTATATTTGACGAACACAAATTCGTAGGCGTACGATGGTACGCTAGAAGTTGTGTTCGCCAAAAGCAAGTAACAGAGCGGTTTCCTCGATGGAAACCGCTCTGTTATAAAAGATAAAAATATAATTTTTTGTTTGCTAATTTTTTATTATTTTTTTCTATTGCTTGCGGTAGACCTGCCTTTTTCGACAGTCTGAAGGACGCTTTTGCGCCCTTATTCTTTTTTAATCATACAACAATTTTTTAATTTTATCAGAATCTACATTTGTTTTATCATACCATTCATAACCGGTATCAATATTCTTTTCCACCGATTCACCCTTAGAGGCGCGGTAAGCAGCCTCTACTGCCTTGTATCCAATTTGATAGGGATTTTGGGTCACCGCGCCCAGCATGTTGCCGGAGCGAATGGAATCTACCTGTTTTTTACCGGAGTCAAAGCCAACCACCTGAATTTTGCCTACCTTTCCCAGTTCTTCAACGGCAAGCATCACACCAATGGCAGAACCCTCGTTAGCACCGTAAATACCTTTTAAGTCAGGGTGAGCCGTCATAATGGCTTTGGCAGCGTCGGCAGATTTTGTGTGGTCACCCTCGCCATACTGAATGTCTACAATTTTAATGTCAGGGTAAGCGGTTTCAATTCGGTTTTTAAAACCATCCCTACGTGCTCTGCCAGTGGTGCTGACCTGGTCATGAACCACCATGGCAATGTTGCCTTTTTTTCCAATGGCTTCTGCCAGCTTATCGGCAGCAAGTGCGGCAGCGGCAGTGTTGTCGGTGGCGGCGGTGGCAACAACAGTTTCGCTTTCTACACCTGAGTCAAAGCCCACCACAGGAATGTTTCGTTTCTGCGCTTTTTCAAGTCCGCCAACAACTGCTTTAGAGTCTAGTGCCGCTAAGCATATGGCAATCGGATTTTTAGCCAGGGCGGCGTCTAACATTTCTACCTGTTTATCAATTTGTGCCTCTGTGTCAGGTCCTTCGTAGGTGATGGTTACGCCCAAATCCTTTGCAGCATCTTCAGCACCGGAGCGGACGGTTTGCCAGTATTTGTGCTGAAAGCCTTTTGCGATGACAGCGATGTAAGGCTTTTGTACCTCTGTGATGGGATCATTGTTGTCCTTGGTTGTGCTACAGCCAATCAAACATACTAAAAGGCTGCACAAGACCATACATAATGCAAGAATTTTACGTTTCATAATTCTTATCCTTTCTTTTTAGTTAGCGCTTTTGACGGCGCCGTCTGTAAATATCAATAAAAACGGCTAAAATGACAACCAAGCCAATGACGACGGTTTGCCATTCTTGTTTAACGCCCATAATTCTGAGTCCGTTGGTGAGCACGCTCATAATAAAAGCGCCAATGATGGTGCCGGAGATGGTGCCCTGCCCACCGGATAGGGATGTGCCGCCAATGACAACGGCGGCAATGGCTTCAAGCTCATAGCCTTGACCTAAGGCAGGCTGAGCTGAGCCTAAACGTGAGGAGATGATAACACCGGCGACACCGCAAAACAGACCGGATAGTGTATGGATGGCAATGAGCCAACCTGAAACGTTGACACCGGAAAGGCGTGTTGCCTCTGTGTTTGAACCAATGGCAAGATTGTAACGCCCTAAAATGGTTTTGTTTAAAATGATGCTTGCTAAAATGGTACACAAAAATAATATCAGAACGCCGTTTTGCAGGGAAAATCCGGGAATCAGCTTTGAAAAAATGGAGCCTACGGCGATTTCTTTATACCCCTCGGGAAAATAAACAGGGGAAGCACCCGATACAACCAACGAAAGCCCGCGGGTTACCATCATGACGCCAAGTGTTGCAATAAACGCCGGAATTCTGAGATACGCTACCAAACAACCGGTAAAGGCACCTATCAGACCGCCAACAAGAATGCAGATAATTACCCCAAGCCATAGGGGAAGAGCAACGTTTGTTACCAAAACCCCTGAAACAACCGCTGAAAAGGTCATGACAGTACCAATGGAAAGGTCAATGCCACCGGTGATAATAACAAAGGTTACGCCCAAAGCAAGCAATCCGTTTACACAAGTTGCAAGTAAAATGGAGTTGATGTTATCAGGAATGAAAAAGTTTGGAGAAGCAAGGGAAAAGAACAACAAAAGGACGATGAGGGTGACAAAAGCCAAGGCTTTTTGCAGGGCCTGTCCTGAATGAAAGAGTGTTCTTTTCTTTGTATTATGGACGTTTGATTGGGATTCACTCACGGGTCATCTCTCCTTTTTGCTTTCTGTTCGGCTGGTGGCATATTGCATAATGACTTCTTGGGTGCACTCGCCCGCATTTAAAATTTTTGTAATACGGCCTTCACACATCACGGCAACACGGTCACTCATGCGCAAAATTTCGGGTAGCTCTGAGCTAATCATAATGATGGCCTTTCCACTCTCTGCGAGGTCATGGAGTAACTTATATATTTCGCTTTTGGCGCCGATGTCAATGCCACGAGTAGGCTCGTCAAAAATTAAAATGTCACAATCTTTCACAAGCCATTTGGCAATGATGATTTTCTGTTGGTTACCGCCGGATAAATTTCGCGCTTTTTGGCGGATGTCCGGCGTTTTTGTTTTGAGCCTTTGAATGTATTCTTTTGTGGTTTCAGCCGTCTTTTTGAAATAGAGGAAGCCTAAGCGGCTGAAATCTGTTATGGCGGCGAGGATGGTGTTATCTTCAACAGATAAATCCAGGCAGAGGCCGAATTGCTTTCTGTCTTCTGACAAATAGCCGATTCCATGGCGGACGGCATCCTTTGGAGAGCGGATTTTCACCGGCTTTTGATGAACAAAAATCTCACCGGACAAAACCCTATCAGCACCAAAAATTGCACGGGCAACCTCTGTTCGTCCGGCACCCATCAGCCCGGCAAACCCCAAAATTTCACCTTTTTTTACATCGAAAGTAATGTCGTGGAGGTGGCTGGTATTTAGATTCCTTACGGACAAAGCTACCTCATTTGTCACGCTTTTTTCTGTCTTTGGTGGCTCATATATGGGTCTTCCCACCATCATTTGTATAATTTCATCTGTGGTTGTATCTTTGGTTAAGAGAGTTTTAATATATTCGCCATCCCGCATTACGGTGATGCGGTCGGTAATTTTCATCAGCTCATCCATTCGATGTGAGATGTAAATAATGCCAACCCCTTGGGTTTTTAAATCAGCAATAATACGGAACAAATCTTCAATTTCTTTGTCCGTTAAGGCGGCGGTTGGCTCGTCCATGACAAGAATTTTTGATTGAAAGGAAAGTGCTTTTGCAATTTCAACCATCTGTTGACCGGCAACGGTGATTTCCCCAACCGGCGTTTTAGGGTCAAGGGTAAGACCTATTCGGGAAAATAATTCCTCGGTATCCCGGTTTAATTTTTTATTATCTGTAAAAATTCCAAAGGTTTTGGGTTCTCTGCCGATAAAAATGTTTTGTGAACAAGAAAGGTGGGGCATCAGGTTTAATTCCTGATGAATCATTAAAATGCCTTTATCCTGAGCGAGTTTTGGCGTTAAGTTTGAAAGCTCTTCGTTCATAAAAACAATTTTGCCACTGTCTTTTTTATGAACACCGGTGAGAATTTTCATTAGAGTAGATTTTCCCGCTCCGTTTTCTCCGACCAAAGCATGGACTTCACCGCTTTTTAATTCTAAATGGCAATTTTTTAAAGCGTGTACCCCGGGAAAACGCTTCTCAATGCCTGTCATGGTCAAAATGGTTTCGCCCATGTTTTCACCTCTTTTTCTATGTTTCACAGTTTATCATGTCTTGATTTCGTAAATTCATGCATCTTTAAAAAAATTATTGCACAAATACGAAAAAAATGATAAAATAATATTATATTTGCTTTTTTGTATAAATTCATCTTTTTTCTCCCATACTGAAGAAAAAGAAGGGAGAAAAATATGGAGAAAGAAAAAGAAAACTGTCAGGAAACCGGCAGTGAACAAACCAGCGATAATCCCGAAACTGCCAATGCAGACAGCATTAAAGATTTTGGACTCACCGGGGTGGAAAATCCCCGTGGCAACATTCACACCCTGACCATTGTAGGGCAGATAGAGGGGCATATGCTTTTGCCTAATCAGAATAAGTCCACCAAGTATGAGCACGTGTTGCCACTGCTTGTTTCTGTGGAGCAGGATGAAAAGGTAGACGGACTTTTAGTGGTGTTAAACACCATCGGCGGCGATGTTGAGGCAGGACTTGCCATTTCAGAGATGATTGCCAGCATGAAAAAGCCAACGGTATCTTTGGTTTTGGGTGGCGGTCACAGTATTGGGGTGCCTCTTGCGGTTTCAGCCAAGCGTTCCTTTATTGTTCCCTCAGCGACAATGACCATTCATCCCATTCGTATGAACGGCACGGTGATTGGCGTGCCGCAAACCTATGAATATTTTAATAAAATGCAGGAGCGCGTGGTCAATTTTGTTGTGAAAAACTCAAATATTAAAAAAGAGGTTTTCACGGAGCTGATGATGAAAACCGGCGAAATTGCTAACGATGTGGGTTGCATTTTGCTGGGGGATGAGGCTGTGAGAAACGGACTCATTGACGAAGTTGGCGGCATACAGGAAGCACTGGAATGCCTTTACACGATGATTGAAGAAAATAAAAACGAAGAGTAAATTAAATATAGGGGCAGGTAACTGCCTGCCCCAAAGAAAGAGTGATACATATGTTAGAAGCAGGAATCAAAGGTAGAATTGAACTCACAGTAGATGAATCCGTCAGCGCAAAAAAAGCTGCAAGCGGTGAAATGGATGTGTTTGGCACACCTTACGTTATTGCACTGATGGAGCAGATTGCTGATAAAAGCGTGCGCCCCTATTTAGATGAGGGTTGTGCGACGGTGGGCATCTCGGTGAATATGCACCACACTGCCGCAACACCTATGGGCATGAAAGCCTATGCTGAGTCTGAACTCACCCAGGTTGACGGTCGCCGCCTTGTGTTTAACATCACAGTTTATGATGAAGTGGGTCAGGTTGCAGATTGCGTTCATGAACGGTTTATTATTTATAAAGATAAATTTATGACAAAAACAAACAACCGGGGGAAGGAGCAATAAAGATGAAAACAGATATTGAAATTGCCCAGGAGAAAAAGCCGATTCACATTAAAAAAATTGCTGAAAAGCTTGGCATTTGTGAAGAGGAACTGATTTATTACGGTAACGACAAAGCAAAGCTTTCAGATGAGCTATCCGAGCGCCTGAAAGACCGCCCGATGGGTAAGCTTGTTTTGGTAACTGCCATTAACCCCACACCGGCAGGTGAGGGCAAAACAACCACCACAGTTGGTTTGGGTCAAGCAATGGGTAAGCTGGGCAAGAATGCCGTCATTGCTCTGCGTGAACCTTCTATGGGTCCTGTTATGGGTTTAAAAGGCGGTGCAGCAGGTGGTGGCTATGCACAGGTTATCCCCATGGAGGATATCAACCTGCACTTCACCGGTGATATGCACGCAATCACTGCGGCAAATAACCTGCTTTGCGCTATGATTGATAACCACATCATGCGTGGCAACGCTCTGCAGATTGACCCCACAAGAATTGTGTTCCGCCGTGTTATGGATATGAACGACCGCGCTCTGCGTCAGATTGTTGTAGGTCTTGGGGGTAAGACAAACGGCAACCCCAGAGAAGATGGCTTCACCATTACCGTTGCTTCAGAGATTATGGCAATTCTTTGCCTGTCTGACGGTATTCGTGATTTAAAAGACCGTCTTTCGCGCATCGTTATTGGCTACACATATGACGGGGCAGAGGTGAAAGCCGGAGACTTAGAGGCTGAGGGTGCCATGACTGCTCTATTAAAGGATGCGCTAAAACCCAACCTTGTGCAGACTTTGGAGGAAACCCCTTGCCTGATGCATGGCGGTCCTTTTGCGAACATTGCTCATGGTTGTAACAGCATTACCGCAACCAAAATGGCACTGCGTCTTGCAGACTATGTGATTACCGAGGCAGGCTTTGGTGCTGACCTTGGCGCAGAAAAGTTTTTTGATATTAAGTGCCGCGCGGCAGGTCTTAAGCCTGAAGCAGTTGTGCTGGTGGCAACAGTTCGTGCTCTTAAATATAACGGCGGTGTTGCAAAAGAAAATCTGGCAGAAGAAAACTTAGAAGCTCTCTCTAGCGGTATCTGCAACTTAGAAAAGCATATTGAAAACTTAAAACAGTTTGGCGTTGGCGTCATTGTGGCACTGAACCGCTTTGGCACAGATACCGATGCGGAACTTGCGCTGGTTAAAAAAGTTTGTGAAGAAAAGGGCGCAACCTTAGCTCTTTCTGAAGTGTTTGCAAAAGGTGGCGAGGGCGGCATAGAGCTTGCCCAGAAGCTGATTGCACTACTCGATAAAAACGAATCTGATTTTAAGCCTTTGTATGATACAGAGCTTTCTTTAAAAGAAAAAATCAATACCGTGGTAACGAAAATTTACGGCGGCAAAGAAGTGACATATTCAGCAGAAGCTGATAAGGAACTGCGTCGCTTAGAGGAAAACGGTTACGGCAAGCTGCCGGTTTGTATGGCGAAAACTCAGTATTCACTGTCAGACAATGCCAAGCTTTTAGGCAGACCTGAGGGCTTCACTTTCCACGTTCGTGAGGTGCGGCTCTATGCAGGTGCCGGTTTTGTAACGGTTTATTGCGGCAATATTATGACCATGCCGGGTCTTCCTGCCCGCCCTGCGGCAATGAACATTTCTGTTTCAGATGAGGGCGTCATCAGCGGTTTGTTCTAGTTGACAATTTTTATCAAAAGCAGTATAATAATTAAGAAAAAGACTTTAGGAGGCAGAAAAATGGATATTAAAATTACTAAAACCACAACCCCGAAAGCAAAACCGACGGGTAAATTAGGCTTCGGTAAGGTGTTTACCGACCATATGTTTATTATGAACTACACCGAGGGCAAGGGTTGGCATGATGCTCGCATTGAGCCTTATCACCCCATCTCTTTAGACCCCTCTGCAATGGTTTTCCATTACGGTCAGGAAATGTTTGAGGGCTTAAAGGCATATTGCGGTGTTGACGGCAAAGTCAGACTGTTTCGCCCTGAAATGAATGCAAAAAGAACCAACGATACCAATAAGCGTCTTTGCATTCCCCAGCTTCCTGAAGAAGATTTTGTTGAGGCTGTTAAAGCTGTTGTCAGTGTTGATAAAGACTGGATTCCTACAGAGGATGGTACTTCCTTATACATCCGTCCTTTCATCATTGCAACTGATGAATTTTTAGGCGTTGCACCCAGTAAGACATATCTCTTCATCATCATCCTTTCTCCCAGTGGTGCTTACTATGAAAGTGGTCTGGCTCCTGTTGGCATTTGGATTGAAGATGACTATGTAAGAGCTGTTAAAGGCGGTATGGGCTTTGCTAAAACCGGCGGTAACTATGCAGCAAGCTTAATTGCACAGGTTAAAGCTCACGATGACGGCTATTCTCAGGTTCTGTGGCTGGACGGCGTTGAAAGAAAATATATTGAAGAAGTTGGCGCAATGAACATCTTCTTTAAAATTGACGGCAAGGTTGTTACCCCCATGTTAAACGGTAGCATTTTGCCGGGTATCACCAGAAATTCTGTTATTGCTGTTTGCAAATCCTGGGGTTATGAAGTAGAAGAAAGAAAAATCAGTGTTGATGAGCTGATTACCGCTCAGAAAGAGGGCAAACTGGAAGAATGCTTCGGTACCGGTACTGCTGCGGTTATCTCACCTGTCGGCAAGCTGAGATATAAAGATGACGTTATGACCATTAACAATAACGAAATCGGTCCTCTCTCACAGAAACTGTATGACACCATCACAGGTCTGCAGTGGGGTAAGATTGAAGATACATTTGGCTTTGTTGTAAATGTTGACTAATTATTATTACATAGTAAAAAACCGAGGTTTATGCCTCGGTTTTTTTGTGTCTTATTATACGAAATATTCATCAAAAGCAAGGTTCATGCATTCTTTGTCATGCTCCTTTGCATATGCATTAATCCAATCTTCTTTGCCATCCTCCAAATAATCAGAGTAGACAATGAGGTCGGCATTTTCTGCAAGCCATTCATTTCTAAGGGTAATAATCGTTTCTTTTTCATTCTCGCTATATTCTTTAATTTCCGTGCCCTCAGGTAAATCCGGCTCCAGCCAGAGGGCAGACTCTTTTTCTTCGGCACAGTTTTCGTCTACTGGCGTCAGGACAACAGAATACTGAATAGTGCCATATCTTTGTTTGAGTGACCGCAGAATACACAGGACAACTTTTTCAAAATCGGTGTGGTTTCCAACATAAAACTCGTGGATTTTTGGATTCATAGCAAGGCTTGTGATAAACCATTCCAACTCGCCGAGAAATTTAAAGGGGTTTTTGTGCTCGCCTAAAAAAGCGCAAATCATTTGCATCTCTCCTTACATGTAACATTAAATTTTTGTAGGGAATGCATGTATGCATTCCGTGGAACGGATGAATCCGTTCCCTACATTGAAAAATTGTAGTTGTTTTGTTCTTGCAAGATACAAAAGATTTTCGGTGCAAATAAAAAAGTGCGTAGCCGAAGCCACGCACCGAAAAACGTAGCTTGAGCCACAGTAGTCACACAATTCATTAGCAAACAAGCAATGAAAGGCTAAGCATACGTTTTTGCCAATAGTATGCTTGTTTGCAAAAAATATTGAATTGCGTGACAAGTATATATTACCATAAAGCTTGAAAGAAAGCAAGCACATTATTGTCCGTGTTGCAAAACGGGACAAATGTCACGGTTTAACGGAACGACACATAGGTCGTTCCCTACACTTTTTAGTTGCCCTATGAAAACAATGTAGGGAATGGCCTGCGTGCCATTCCGTGTATCAAAACAATGGATCGCCCCATTAGTACAAAGGTTGTTTTTAGAAAATTTATTAATTCCCCTGTGACAATGTTGTAGGGAATGGCCTGCGTGCCATTCCGCGTATCGAAACGATGGGTCTGCCCCATTAGTATACAGGTTGTTTCCAGCAAATTTATTAATTGCCCTGTGAGGATGGTGTAGGGAATGGCGTTTACGACATTCCGAAAAAAACGGTGCATCGTAAACGCTGCACCCTACAAATGTATACCGATTTTTAGTGATGTAGGGGCATTCACGAATGCCCCGCAAACGGTCGATTATACAAAATATTCATCAAACGCGAGGTTCATGCATTCTTTGTCATGCTCCTTTGCATATGCATTAATCCAATCTTCTTTGCCGTCCTCCAAATAATCAGAGTAGACAATGAGGTCGGCATTTTCTGCAAGCCATTCATTTCTAAGGGTAATAATCGTTTCTTTTTCTTTCTCGCTATATTCTTTAATTTCCATGCCCTCAGGTAAATCCGGCTCCAACCAGAGGGCAGACTCTTTTTCTTCGGCACAGTTTTCATCTGCTGGCGTCAGGACAACAGAATACTGAATGGTGCCATATCTTTGTTTGAGTGACCGCAGAATACACAGGACAACTATTTCAAAATCGGTGTGGTTTCCAACATAAAACTCGTGGATTTTTGGATGCAGAGCACAGCCCGTTTGCAGAGATGCCAACTCACCAAGAAATTTAAAGGGATTTTTGTGCTCGCCTAAAAAAGCGCAAATCATTTGCATCTCTCCTTGTGTTTCATCATTAAAATGTTTTTGTTCTTGCAAGATACAAAAGATTTTCGGTGTAAATAAAAAAGTGCGCAACCGAGGCTGCGCACCGAAAAACGCACCTCTGCATGTTGCGACACAAGTTTCTGCCAACCCTAAGGGATGCGAAAATAGAGAATGCGTTTTTGCCGAAGCAAAAAACACACCCCAAAGATGTTGACATTTATTTACTTGTGTCGCAAGCTCATTATAACACAAAGTAAAGCTGAAAGCAAGCATATTATTGTCTGTGTTGCAAAACGAAACAAATGTCACGGTTGTCGGAACGACACATAGGTCGTTCCCTACACTTTTTAGTTGCCCTACGAAAACAATGTAGGGAATGGCCTGCGTGCCATTCCATGTATCAAAACAATGGATCACCCCATTAGTACAAAGGTTGTTTTTAGAAAATTTATTAATTCCCCTGTGACGATGGTGTAGGGAATGGCGTTTACGACATTCCGAAAAAACGGTGCATCGTAAACGCTGCACCCTACAAAATATTAGAAAAATTAATTGTAGGGAATGGCCTGTGTGCCATTCCGCAAAAAATAAAGCTGCAGATAAACCTGCAGCTTTGCAAAACAAATTTTATTTATGAGAAAGATTTCTAACCGAATCACGAATGACAAGCTCCATAGGTAGCAGCACGCTATCTGTTTTTTTGCCTTTAATTTTCTGGAGCAGCATATCCATTGCCAACACGCCCATTTCGACCTTGTCAATGCCTACAGTGGTGAGCTTTGGCTCAATGTAGCGGGAGAGCAGGATGTCGTCAATACCCATAATCGAAACATCTTTAGGGATAGAGAGGTTTAAATCCTTGGCGCAGCGCATGGCACCAATAGCAAAGCTATCGACGGTACAAAGCACGGCAGAGGGCGGGTTTTTAGCTGAATAAAGCTGCTTTGCTGCTTCGTATGCCGTATCTTCATTGGTGGCAGAAAAACCATAGTACGCCGGGTTGGGGGTGAGCCCATGCTCTTTCATCGCCTCAGTAAAGCCGGCAAGGGTCTGGGTGTGGAAATCCGGCACGTTTTCTGAGGCAATCATAGCAATATCCCGGTGGCCGTTTTCAAGCAGAAATTTTGTTGCGGCAAAGGTTGCACTGCGATAATCTGCATTAATAGAGGTAACCCCCTCTATGCTTGAGTGGGAATCCACCACAACAAAGGGAATGCCGCTTGCTATGGCTTTATCTGTCAGCTTCCGGCTGATGTCCTGCATAAAAATAATGCCGTCAGTATCGCCGGAATACACCATGTCCGGCAATTCGTCTTTTGAGCCTGTTGGCTTGCTGATTGTAATGTTATAATTATATTTTTGGCTTCGGTTTAAGATGCCCCGGGTGATTTCAAAATAAAACAAATCTTCAAAAGGTGAAGAAAACGAGTTGATGATTAAACAGATGTTAAAGCTTTTGTTAAGTACCAGTTTTTTTGAATTGAGGTTTGGTTTAAAGCCTGTTTCATCAATAATTTTCTGCACTTTTGCCCGAGTGGTTTCGCTGACGCCGGGTTTGTTGTTTAACACAAAAGAAACTGCCGTAACAGAAACCCCTGCCATTTTTGCAATTTCTTTTACAGTGACTTTTTTCACAGAATCACTCCAATACCATCGTCTTGGATTGTTTATTTGCATACCTTTTTATTTTACCACAAAATTTGGAAAAAAGCAAGGCACATTCCACAGAGAAAGCGTTATAAAACAACGTATTTTCTATATGATTTTGGGTGATTTTGCCTTGAAAGATATTGACAAACGGGACAAAGTAATATACAATATAAATGAAAGCCAAACGAAACCAAAAAGAAAATTTAATGAGGTGACTAAATTGTATAAAGATTATCAGATTAAAGAACCGTTTTTTGAATACGGCCCTAAATGCTACATGTATGGTGACGTTCTTTTGAACATGGCAAAGGGGCTTGATGAACTGGCTGAAAAATATGATGTTGACATTGTGCTCGATATTCCTGATACCGAAATCAGCAACATTGCAAAGAATACCAAGAGAGTGCATGTTTACACACAGCATATGGACAGCCTGCCTGTTGGCAGAGGCATGGGCAGAACCCTGCCTGAAGCTGTTAAAGCTGCAGGTGCTGTAGGTGTTATGCTGAATCACGCTGAACACAAGCTGACCTTAGATGAAATTGCAGAAGCAATTAAGCGTGCTGATGAAGTTGGTCTTGCAACCATGGTTTGTGCTGATAGCATTGAAGAAGTAAAGGCTATTGCAAAGCTCGGCCCCAACATCTTAGTTGCAGAGCCTACCGAACTGATTGGTACCGGTAAGCCGGCTGATAAGGAATATGTTGACGAAGTTATCCGTGTTATCCGTGAAATCAATCCGGATATTAAGCCTTTCCCCTCTGCAGGTATCAGCAAGGGTGAAGATTGCTACAACATCATTAAGGCAGGTTCTTCTGCTTCCGGCTGTTCCAGCGCAATTGCAAAGGCAGAAAATCCTCTGGCACTAACTAAAAAAATGAAGTCGGAGGCCAAGCGGTCTTAGGAAGACAATACTAATGGCCAACTCCTTGGCTCACAGAACGACATGGCTACGATCCGACTTCATCATTAAGGCAGGTTCTTCTGCTTCCGGCTGTTCCAGCGCAATTGCAAAGGCAGAAAATCCTCTGGCACTAACTAAAAAAATG
>JAZSJR010000168.1:0-3925 GCA_045534415.1 Clostridia bacterium | reverse complement strand
CCAATATGCGTGCCTCCGGTAGTGATGAAGCACTTCGTCTGACACCGCCGGATAACCTGAGCCTTGAACAATGTCTGGAATTCATCTCTGATGATGAGCTTGTTGAAGTTACACCTGAATCTATTCGGTTACGCAAAAAACTGCTCACAAAAATGGAACGTGACAAACAGGCAAACCGGAATAAAAATAAATAATTTTCGTAGCTGCAGCAGATGATAATTGATTGCTGCAGCTCTTTTTTGTCTTTTTGTGAGATTTTTTAAATTTTTTGTTTGAAAAAAGAAAAAAAGGGTATATAATCATTGTATTATTAATAAAATGTAGCAAATTGACAGCTGGATGCAGCAAAGGAGCGAGTTTATGAACTTTAAAGTCTTTACAGAAACTTTAGAAGAATCATCTTTATCTGAATTTGCAGTTCGCTCCTCCCAAACCAAAGGCCGTGAAAAGCCTATGGAACCTTGTGATTTGCGTACAGAGTTTCAGCGCGACCGAGATAGAATTATTCATGCAAAGTCCTTTAGACGTCTGATGCATAAAACACAGGTTTTTCTTGCACCTGAGGGAGACCATTACCGGACGCGATTGACTCATACTTTAGAGGTTTCGCAAATTGCAAGAACTATTGCTCGGGCCTTAAGACTTAATGAAGACTTAACAGAAGCAATTGCTTTGGGTCACGATTTAGGGCATACGCCTTTTGGCCATTCTGGAGAAAGGCTTTTAGATTCGATAATGCCGGGTGGGTTTCGTCATTATGAGCAAAGCCTGAGAGTGGTGGATGTTTTAGAGGGTGTTGGTGGTTTAAACCTTACCTTTGAAGTCCGTGACGGCATTGTCAACCACGCAGGGGATAATGAGGCGCAAACCTTAGAGGGACGTATTATTAAGCTCGCTGACCGCATTGCTTATATCAATCACGATATTGATGATGCTGTCCGTGGTGGTGTGATTTCAGCCGAGTCAATACCCCTTGCTTGTCGCAAGGTTCTTGGCGATACCCACGGTGAGAGAATTGACAATATGATTGTTGATATTGTAAGAAACAGTCAGAATAAGCCGGATGTTTCCATGACAGCCGAGATTCATGAGGCGATGATGGAGCTTCGTGACTTTATGTTCCAGAATGTTTATACGTTCTCCATTGCCCAGGCTGAAGACGGAAAGGCAAAGAACATTCTTGCTACCTTATTTGAAACCTTTATGAAAGCCCCTGATATCCTACAGTCTAAAGGTCTTGCAGATGTTGTCTTTACAGATGAGCGGGATGTGTGTGATTATATTGCTGGTATGACGGATAATTTCGCAATTTATATCTTTAAACAACTGTTTTTGCCACGTGCATGGCAGGTTAAATAGAATTATTACATAAAATGTAAATTTATGGTTACGATAGGTTATTGTAAAAAAGAAAAAGGAAATTTGAGATTTACGTCGAATAAACAAATGGTTTAAATTTTAAATGGGAGAGGAAGACATGCCGCGTTATAAACAAAGTTCAATTAACGAAGTCGCAAGACGCACAAATCTTGCTGAGCTTGTCTCTTCTTATGTTCAGTTAAAACGCAACGGGACAAGCCATGTAGGGCTTTGCCCGTTTCATAAAGAAAAAACGCCATCCTTTCATGTGGATGATGATAAGCAATTGTTTTATTGCTTTGGTTGCGGCGCCGGCGGCAATGTGTTTGATTTTGTTATGCGTGCCGAAAATCTTGATTTTGTGGATGCACTGCAGTTTTTGGCACAGCGCTCCGGTGTAACCTTAGAGGAAGAGCAAAACTACAGCCGGGCGCAAAGTGATGAGCAAGCCGAGCGTAGAAAACGCATTTTAGAGATGAACCGTATCGCAGCACGGCATTTTTATGACAACCTTTCGACCCCTGCCGGCGAGGCTGCAAAAGCCTATATGAAGCAGCGCGGTTTAAACCGGCAAACGGCTATTAAATTTGGCATTGGTTTTGCCCCGGATGAATGGTCTGATTTGCTTGATTATATGAAAGAGCAAGGATATACGGCTGACGAAATGATTCTTGCCGGTCTTGCCAAAAAGAACGAAAAAGGCAGAATATACGATGTGTTTCGTAACCGCCTGATGTTTCCCATTATTGATATTCGGGGGAATCTGATTGGATTCAGTGGCAGAGCGCTGGAGGCAGATAACCCGGCAAAATATTTAAATTCACCGGAAACGCCGGTGTTTTACAAGAGCCGGAACTTGTTTTCAATGAATTTTGCCAAGCAAACTGCGGCTAAAGAGGGCGTCATTTTGGTAGAAGGGCAGATGGATGTTATCTCTCTATATCAAAGCGGCTTTACCAACGCAGTTGCCGGTCTTGGCACGGCACTAACCGAAGAACAGGCACGGCTTTTAAAGCGGTATGCCAATCAGGTTTATGTTTGCTACGACAGTGATGAAGCCGGGCAAAAAGCAGCTCAAAAAGCCATTAAAATCTTGTCAGAGGTGGATAACACGGTTAAAGTTGTCAGCTTCTCTGGAGCAAAAGACCCGGATGAGTTTATTCAGAAAAAAGGCGTTGAAAGCTTTAGAAAGCTTTTGTCTTCCGCCAATGAATCTGTTGAATATCAGCTTTTGCGCCTGAGACAGGAATATGATATTTATGACCTGAGTCAAAAAATCAGTTTTTTGGAGGCAGCAGCAAAAATTCTGGCAGATATTGAAAGCGAAATGTCCCGTGAGGCATATATTAAAAGAGTTTCTGTAGAAACGGATATTTCTGTTGAGTCAATAAAAACTGAGGTTAATAAACTGATTTATTATAAAAACAATAAACAGGTTAAAAAAGAATTACATCAGGAGAAAACCCCTGAGTGGCTCTCGTCCGGTCATGCAGATTTGGCAGGCCAGCAAAGTACCGCTACATATAAAACAGAGCGGACGTTTTTAAACTTACTGTTTTATCATCGCCGCGTGTATGAATATGCAAAAGACGCTTTTGATGATGTGTGGTTTACAAGTGATATGCACAGATTAATTTATCAGGTGATGATGGCGTACAGGGGTGCAAATGAAGAACTGCAGGAATCAGAATTTTTGAACTATTTTACAGAGGAAGCAGTGAAAAAAGCCGCCGTTTCTATCTTGTATATTCATTTTGAAGGTGACAGCTTGCAGGCCGCAAAAGAAGCGGCATTCAAACTGGAAGAAACATATTTAAAAAATTATGCCGCAGAACTCGCGGGGGAAGGTAAAGTGAAAGAAGCAAATGAAATCTACCGAAGAATTAGAGAGAGGAGAGGGTAACATGACACCGGAAATGGAAGCAAAACAACAACAAACAGTTCTTGATTTAGCTGCAAGAGGTAAGGCAAACGGGATTCTTACCTATCAGGAAATTATGGATGCCCTTTCTGAATTTGAAATGGATCCTGAACAAATTGAAATCCTGTATGAACACCTTGAAAAAGAGGGCGTTGAAATTGTCGCCGATATGGACAAGGAACTGGAGAAAATTGAAGAAGAAATCGGCGATTTGCCTCCGGTTGATGATGTTGATTTAAGCGCAGAAGCTCTTGAAATTTCAGGTGTTGACGGCGTTTCTGTTGACGACCACGTTAAAATGTATTTAAAAGAAATTGGTAAAGTGCCACTCTTAGCGCCGGATGAAGAAATGGAACTTGCCAAAAAAATGGCAGATGGTGATGCTGAGGCACGAAAACGTTTGTCTGAGGCGAACCTGCGTCTTGTTGTATCTATTGCAAAGCGTTACGTTGGTCGTGGTATGTTGTTCCTTGACCTGATTCAGGAAGGTAATTTGGGTTTAATTAAAGCTGTTGAAAAGTTTGACTACACAAAGGGTTATAAGTTCAGTACTTATGCTACCTGGTGGATTCGTCAGGCAATTACCCGTGCCATTGCAGATCAGTCCCGCACCATACGTATTCCGGTGCATATGTCAAGTCGGAG
>JAZSJR010000009.1:0-6981 GCA_045534415.1 Clostridia bacterium | reverse complement strand
TCCGTTTATATATTTAGTTACTTGTTCTAAATAGAGTCCCATGTTTGGCAGTTCGCGATACCGAGGTAAACGGAACCCTTGGACCTTTTCTGCAAACAGAGCTTTCATATCGTGTTTCATACCCTTATTGTATAGAATTTTGAGCAATTTGTCAACAAGTTTTTGAAAAACTGTTGACAAGACTTTTAGAAACTGATATAATCTTATCATCGGTTTTTCGAAAACCGATGATAAGATTATTGAAACGAATTATGAGGTGTATGATGCTGAACTGTAAAATTATTTCCGATTCTTCTTCTGACTTACTCACTCTGGCGCAGGTTAGCTATGTCAGTGTGCCGCTAAAGATTATTACAAGTGAAAATGAATATATAGATAACAACGCTCTGGATGTGGATGGTATGATTGATGATTTATTTAGTTACAAGGGTACATCTCAATCATCCTGCCCCAATGTGGAAGACTGGAAAAGTGCTTTTGATGGCGCAGACTACATCTTTTGTGTGACCATAACCAGCGGATTATCCGGCAGCTGTAATGCGGCACAAATTGCCCTTTCGGAATATCTTGAGGCGCATCCGGAGAAGCAGGGTTATGTGATTGATACCCTGTCTGCCGGTCCGGAGGTAGCCCTAATTATAGAAAAGCTACAGGAACTTATTATGCAAAATCTTTCTTTTGATGAAATTGTGGATGCTATCCGGACGTATCAGGCTACGACTCATTTGTATTTTGTTTTGTCCTCTTTAAAAAATCTTGCCAATAACGGTAGAATCAGCAGTGCTGTTGCTAAAATTTCAGGGCTTTTGGGCATTCGCATTATCGGCCGGGCAAGTGCGGAAGGTACACTCGAGGTTACCAGTAAAGCAAAGGGCGAGAAAAAAGCTCTTTGCGAGGTGCTAAAGCAGATGCAGGCAGCCGGTTATGCAGGCGGCAAGGTGCGGATTCACCATTGCCGGAATTTTGAAGCGGCAAAAAGCTTGCAGGAAGCCATAGAAAAAGAAAATCCCCATGCTTCTGTTGTTATTGAGAAGACACGGGGATTGTGTAGTTTTTATGCTGAAAACGGTGGCTTACTTATAGGCTTTGAAGATGGTGGAGAAAGCCGTTAAATAATATCGCAAATTTCCGCTAAACTATGAACGATATAGTCAATTTTATATGTTTCGGGTGCCGCTAAACGATTTGGATTAAACCAGCATGTTATTAATCCTGCGTTGGTGCCGCCGGAGATATCTGCTGACAGAGAATCTCCAATAATGATAGAGGTTTCGGGAGATGCATCAGGAAGACGCGCAAAGCAGGCATCAAAAAAGCCTTTTTCCGGTTTGGGTGCGCCCATGGTTTCAGAGAGAAAAATATGATGCACCAAAGGTGGAATAGGAGTCTGTGACAAGCGCTTTGTCTGTCGTTTTTCTGAAGCGTTGCTGGCAAGACAGACGGTGTATTTGGGGGATAAATAGGTAAGCAGCTCTAAGGCACCGGGCATTAAAACCGGACTTTCTTCTATATAGTGCAAAAACAATTTTTCCATTAAAATGCCATCGGCGTCCATCTGCAAACGCTCAAAAATATTGCACCAGCGAAGCTTGTGTAATTCTTCACGAGAGAGTGTTCCGTCTTCAATTTTGAGCCACAGTTTGTCATTTTCTTCGTTAAAAACAGTGAAGATGCCATCGTGATAGGTAAGATTCATTTCACGAAGAGCTTTTATGGTGGAAAGCCTTGCACATTCATTAAAGTCTAGCAGGGTGTTATCGATATCTAAGAAAATAGTTTGAATCATGTATATTCTCCTTTATTGAAACAGAGGAATTTGCACATGCAAATTCCTCTGTTTTTTACTTTGTTGTTGCAGCTTCAACGAGCCTTGAAGCACCATACTGCTCACGCAACGCATTTTTCTGAATCTTGCCCGTTGCGTTACGGGGAATATCAGCCAGAATAATCTTTTTGGGGCGTTTATAGCGGGGCAGAGCCAAACAGAATTCGTCCATTTCCTCTACCGTTGCTGTCATTCCCTCTTTCAGTTGAATGATTGCTGCGGTGATTTCGCCCAAACGTTCATCGGGAAGACCGATAACGCCAACATCGCTGACCTTCTCGTTGGTACGGATGAAGTCTTCAATCTGAACCGGATAAATGTTTTCGCCACCTGTGATGATGACATCCTTTTTACGATCAACAAGGTAGATGAAACCATCTTCGTCCTGCTTTGCCATATCGCCTGTGAGGAGCCAGCCGTCATCAGTTAAAACCTCGCGGGTTGCGGCAGGGTTTTTGTAATAGCATTTCATAACGCCGTCACCTTTTAAGCAAAGCTCACCAACTTCACCTTGGGGAACAGCATTTCCGGTTTCATCAATAATTTTAATCTCCCACTGATAGCCGGGAACCCCAATAGCACCAACCTTGTGGATGTTTTCAACACCCAAATGTACAGCGCCGGGTCCAATGGATTCAGAAAGACCATAGTTGGTGTCATATTCGTGGTGGGGAAAAACTTCCTTCCAGCGCTTAATCAGTGAGGGGGGGACAGGCTGTGCGCCAATGTGCATAAGTCTCCACTGACTGAGTCTGTACTTTGAAAGGTCAATGTCGCCACGTTCAATCGCATCTAAGATATCTTGCGCCCAAGGGACTAAAAGCCAAACAATGGAGGCCTTTTCGTCAGACACGGTCTGCAAAATCCATTCCGGTTTAATGCCTTTTAAAATAACCGCCTTTGAACCGGCAAGCAGTGAACCAAACCAATGCATTTTTGCGCCGGTATGGTAAAGGGGCGGAATGCAGAGGAACACATCGTCTCTGGTTTGAGAGTGGTGGTTCTGTTCCACACGGCAAGACATAACAAGTGCCTTATGGCGATGCAAAATGGCTTTCGGGAAGCCTGTTGTGCCAGAAGAAAAGTAGATAGCACCATCATCTTCGTCAGTAATTTCAACCGCAGGCACGCCGGAGGAACAATATGTAATCATTTCTTTATAGTTATCAGCAAACTCCGGAGTTTCAGCTTGATTGCCAACAAAGAAATAATCACGGATTTTCAGTTTAGGCAGCACGTTTTCTAAACGTTCAATAAACTCAGGGCCAAACACCAAAACAGAAATATCTGCAAGGTCGGCGCAATATTCAATTTCTTCAGCTGAAAAACGGAAGTTCATAGGAACAGCCAACGCACCGGCTTTTAAAATACCAAAATAAATGGGCAGCCAATCGATGCAGTTCATCATTAAAATGGCAACCTTATCACCTTTTTTCACCCCGCGGGTGAGCAAAAGGTTTGCAAAGCGGTTTGCGGCAACATCAAACTGCCGCCAGGTCATTTCCCGGCGGTAAGGCTCGCTGCCTGATGATTCAATCAGGCTATATTCACGCCAGGACACGTTTTGGTCAGGCTGATTGGCGGGGTTAACCTCCACTAAACTGACCTCGTTGGGATATAGGCGGGAATTTCTTTCAAGAAAATCTGTAATAGGCATTTTTGCACACTCTCTTTACGTTAGATTTATTCACTCAAAGATTTTTTTGCTGAAACAACAACCTGGCTTTCGTAGCAGGAAAACATTTCGTCTACCAGTGTATTGTCAGGCTTCTTTGTTATAAAGCTTACCAAAGGTACTAAAATCAAGCCACCAATCATAGCTACGGCACCACAGTTAATAGGTGATTGCAAAATGGTGGGGAAACAGGAGCGCATCAGCATATTTGCCACCATAATGCCCGCACCAAAAATGAAGCTGACCCAAACAGATGATTTGGTAACTTTTTTGCTGTATAAGCCATAGAGGAAAGGGGCGAGGAACGCACCAGCCAAGGCACCCCATGAGATGCCCATCATATCGGCAATGTAGCCGAGCTTGTCCTTATTAATGGCAATTAAGGCAGAAACAGCAATGAAAATGACAATGAAAATTCGCATTACGATAATCTGCTTTTTGTCGCTCATATTTTTTGTTACGTGTCCTTTAATCATATCCAGTGTCAGGGTGGAACTGGAGGTCAGAACCAAAGATGCCAGAGTTGACATAGAGGCAGACAGCACCAACACAATAACAATACCGATTAAGATGTCCGGCATGTTTTGGAGCATAGCAGGGATGATAGCGTCAAAACCACCTACCGGATTACCTCCCTCAACCAGTACGCCGGAGATTCTGCCGAAGCCACCTAAAAAGTAACAACCGCCGGCAACAATTACAGCAAAAATCGTGGAAATAATGGTTCCTTTTGCAATATTTTTCTCGCTTTTAATTGCGTAGAATTTCTGTATCATTTGGGGTAGACCCCATGTTCCCAAGGAAGTTAAAATAATAACGCAGAAAAGGCTAAAGGGGTCAGGGCCGAAGAAAGAAGCATAAGCGCCGGGGATTTCGTGCTCAACCTGTGCAAGCTTTGTCAGTGCTGCTGTAAAGCCACCATGACCTGACAAAACAGCGGCGATTACGGCAACAATGCCGCCCAACATAATCAATCCCTGAATAAAGTCGTTAATAGCGGTTGCCATATAGCCACCGGCGATAACATAGATACCGGTTAAAATGGCCATTACAATAACACAGGTATTATAAGAAATACCGGGGAAAGCCATCTCAAATAAACGGGATAGACCATTGTAGAGAGATGCTGTATACGGAATTAAGAAAATGAACACGATTAAGGATGCAACAATTTTCAGTGCGCTACTGCTATATCGTTTGCCGAAAAAGTCCGGCATAGTTGAAGTTTCTAAATGCTGTGTCATCAGGCGGGTTCTTCTGCCCAAAATCACCCAGGCAAGCAAGGAGCCGATGAAAGCATTGCCAAGACCAATCCAGGTAGAGGCAACACCAAACTTCCAACCAAACTGACCGGCATAGCCAACAAAAATTACTGCAGAGAAATAAGAGGTGCCGTATGCAAAAGCCGTCAGCCACGGGCCGACACTTCTGCCGCCAAGCACAAAGCCTGACACATCTGTGGTGTGCTTTTTGCAATAAAAACCAACACCAATCATCGTTGCAAAGAATACTACTAATAAAATAATTTTAATTGCCATTTTAACCATCCTTTCTTTTGAAAATTTTTTCATGAATGATGAAAAGGGCAATAAAAAAACCGCCCTCTAAATCAATCAGAGGACGGAAAATAATCCGTGATACCACCTCAGTTTACAGACGCCTCACAGCGATCTGCCTCATCGAGTAACGAAAGGAAATGGCGCCTTTGATTACTCTGTGCTGTAACGGGCACTCCCGTCAGGACTTACTTAGTTTCTTTCCTGCAGCTCCCGGACTGTATTCGGTTTATCTCAAAGCTCCGGCTCGCACCAACCGCCGTTTCTCTGTGCCTTATCCATAAACTTACTTGTTCCCGTTCATCGCTTTTTTGATATTGTATCACACCGGTCGTAATTTGTCAATTATTTTTTACAAATCCCTTGCCGTTTTGATTTAAGAAGAACAAAAGTTCAATATAATCTTTAGTAAAAGGTAAAAATTTCTTTTTATCAATTAAAGCAAAAATGTCTTCTTTGGTCGCCCATTTTACAGCTTTTACCTCGGCTTCCTGTAGGGTGAGGGTGGAGACATCAACATCTAAATTCCGCAAAATATAAACGTCATCAAAACAATCCTTATAATATGTGGTCAAATAAGGTGCTTCACCGGAGAAATCATAAGAAATGCCCAGTTCTTCAAACAGCTCGCGTGTGATAGCTTGCCTGCTTGTCTCACCGGAAAGGGAACAACCGCCGGCTGAAAAATCCCAAATGTTATTCTTGTTCTTGCGGTCAGATTTTTGCTGCAAAAGCATTTGGTTTTGTGCGTTAAAAATGCAGACATGAACAACCATGGAGTATAACCCATCGGGGTGCTTTGTGCCACGAATGTGGGTGCGGTTTGCTTTCTTTCTGTCTGCTGTGTATAAATCTATAATTTCGGGCATAGTATCACTCCTTGCATAACTATTATAACATAGATTGGAGGGGAGTGCAAATGGTTTGAGAATTATTAAAAGAACACACCCAGCATGGTGTGTTCTTTTAACTGAAATCGGACCAAAAATCGTGTCGGAAGCCCGCATCAATATTTTATTTTTCAAAAATACAAACGATTCTTTCCACTACATTGAAGTCCTCATCAATGTCTGGGTCTTGAATAACGCTGCGTATTTCACCCAATGCTACTAGTGCGATAGAGTTGATGACATCGTCTGTATCAATATGAATGTACTCTATGGCAGAATTAATTGAATCTGCTACTGCTCCAGCAAAAATTTCAAGCTTTATGTCCATATAATCACCTCTTAAATATGATTCTAACATATAAAATATGAATTTACAACAGAAATTTCTAATATATTATAAAAATTAAATTTAACATATACTGTATATAAGAAACAATATGAGGGTGATTTACATGGCATTTATACCAAGAGAAACCAAACAAAAAGTTAAGGCTGGTTATAAAACACTGTATATTAGAGATGATTTGTCAGAAAAAATAAATGCCCTTGCAAAGAAACATGAAACTAGTTTTAATAACATTGTAATTAGTATTATTGAAGATTTCTTTCAAACATACGACGAGGAGAATCGTTGAGCCTTTGGCTCAAATCACTTTTGACCCATTGTGCTTCGCTTTAGCTCAGCCCGAATCGGTACCCAAAAGTGACCTTTGTGCTAAAAACAATTCGCTGAATTGTTTTCAGGCGCACAAACCTTTCGGAGTTCAATTCTCTTTCATAAATAAAAAAACACACCCGTAGAGGGTGTGTTTTTTTAATAATTTTCGGGGTCCCCGAAAAGCCAATAGCTTTTTGGGGGGAGAGGAGGAGCAAGGAAGCAGGCGAAAGTTTTTCTTGCAAAAAGAAAAACGGAGCAAAGCGAACTTTGCTCCGACGTGGTGGAGACGAGGAGAATCGAACTCCTGTCCGAAAATGCCGCCGACCTGAGCTCTCCGAGCGCAGCTTATGATCGGGATTCCCCCTTCGTCAGGCTCA
>JAZSJR010000132.1:0-1560 GCA_045534415.1 Clostridia bacterium | reverse complement strand
GCAGTACATAGGTACTGCGAGAGGTGAAGTTTGTCCGTAGCAAAAAGGCTCTAAAAATAGAAAAATTGAATAAAATGAAATTTTTCAACATTTTTGTCCCTACCCGGCTAAATAACTTACCCAAATCCATTGCTTTTCTTGCCTTTTTGTGGTCTGGACTTTTTTTACATCCCGTTATTAGGAAATTAACTTGTGAATCAACTCACAGCCCTTTTCAACAAACACTCCGGTTTCTTTTGCGTGAGCCTCCGTGTAAGAAAGACCTGACCCATCTGCCTGCCCTTTTTTATAAATCACAAAGGGAATGGGGTCTTTCACGTGAGTCATCTTAGAAAGAGGCGTGGGATGGTCAGGTGCCACCAAAACGGCATACTCCTCGCCGCTCTCCTCCAGATATGCTATAACCGGTCCAACAATTTTTTCATCAATCAACTCAATGGCTTTTACCTTTAAGTCCACCTGACCCTGATGACCGCATTCATCCGGTGCTTCAACGTGAATGTAGACAAAATCACTACCCTCTTTTAAAGCGCTGATGGCAGCTTGGGCTTTTCCGTCAAAGTTTGTATCAATATTGCCTGTTGCGCCTTCAACATTTGCCACTTTCATACCGGTTCCGTTGCCGATGCCCTTTAATAAATCCACCGCAGATATCATGCAACCGGAAAGACCGAATTTTTTCTCAAAGGAATCAAGAGCCGGCTTTGTGCCCTCGCCCCAAATCCACAGTGAGTTAGCCGGATTTTTCCCACGACGGATTCTCTCCTGATTAATAGGATGGTTTTGAAGCAGCATATGGCTTTTCTTCATAATATCAAGCAGAACTGCCCCTGCTTCTCCACCGGGCAGATACTCTGTCACCTTTTTCTTGGAAATATCATGAGGCGGTGTTAACTTCACATTCAGGCTGCCCTTATCCCAGACCAAAAGATGACGATAGCTGATGCCCGCATACAGTGAAAAATCAGGAACAACCAGTTCCTTTTGCAAATATGTAATCAGCTCTAAGGATTCAGCCGTTGAAATTTCACCGGCACTGTAATCCACCATAGTCTTCTGTGTATAATCCCCCTCATCTGAAAGGGTTACCAAATTAGCTCTAAAGGTTACATCTGTTGCTTTTAAATCCACACCGATGGAAAGAGCCTCTAAAGGCGAGCGACCGCTGTAATACTTAAGCGGGTCATAACCAAGCACGCTTAAATTAGCTACATCGCTTCCCGGGCTTAAGCTATCATCCACAGTTTTAGCAAGACCTAAGCTTCCCTTTTTCGAAAGAGCATCCATATTGGGTTTTTCGGCACATTCTAAGGGTGTTTTTCCACCTAAGGCTTCACAAGGGAAGTCTGCCATGCCGTCCCCTAAAAATACAACATATTTCATATAAATCATTCCTTAATACTAACATTTCGTAAATAATATTATACTCTTTTCACATTTATTTGTCAACTATTTTGTGGAATTAGCGTTGAAAATAGCAAAAAATAAAATGGGAATTGATTTCTTTGCGTTTCAATTTCTCTTCTCAATACTATTTACGCTATTTTTTGCAATTGTAGT
>JAZSJR010000127.1:0-6166 GCA_045534415.1 Clostridia bacterium | reverse complement strand
GTCAATACCGGGCATATCATCATCCGGGAATGCCATGCCGCAATCCAGCACAACAATATCATTCCCAAACTCAAAAACGGTGAGATTTTTACCAATCTCATTGAGTCCACCTAAAGGGATGATTTTCAATTTTTGATTTTTTGCCACAATTAAACCTCCATATAAAAATTTCCGCTCATATTTATCAGGTTTTATCACCTGTACAAAACAAATGTAATGGCATAATACACCTACCTTATAGTATACCAAATTTTTCAGCAATAATAAAGTAGTTTTTAAAATTTTTTCAGTAATTTTTTAATTTTTTTACGAATTTGGTTATCCTTGACAAAAAGTGACGGGATATGCTACAATACTAGGCATATCAGAGTGAAGGGGATTGACTATGTTTGCACAGTTACTCGGTGTTTTAGGATTTATTTTCAGCGTTATCAGTTTTCAGCAAAATACCCAGAAGCGCATTGTGTTTATGCAGTTTTTGGCGAATGTTTCTTTTACAATACATTTTTATATGATTGGTGCTTATACCGGCTCAATATTAAATGGCATTGCCATTATCAGAAGCTTTGTTTATTGCTTTAAAGATAAAAAATGGGCATCGTCAAATATCTGGATTGTGATTTTCTCTGTGGCGTTTGTTGTGGCAGGCATTTATACCTGGGAGGGTCCCTTATCTATTTTGCCAATGGTGGCAATGGTGCTCTCTTCCATTTCCTTTGGTATTAAAAATCCGAAACTTGTCCGTCGAATATATTTTCCGTGTTCACCCATGTGGCTTATATATAACATCGCAGGTAGCTCAATTGGCGGCGTGATGACAGAGAGTTTTGCTATGATTTCAATTATCATAGGCATGCTTCGGTTTGATAGAAAAAGAAAGAGCAATAAAAAAATGCTGTGACGAAAGTCACAGCATTTTTTTTAATTTCTGCGCCGGCCTCGAGATATCAGAATAAGGCGGAGCAGTTGGGTGGCTGAAACCAAAGCCGCAGCGACATAAGTCATAGCAGCGGCAGAAAGCACTTTTTTTGCAGCGGAAAGCTCATCTTCGTCCAGCATAGAGCTGCTTCTAAGTGTAGCAAGCGCTCTGCGGCTGGCGTTAAACTCAACCGGCAGGGTTATAACCTGAAACAAAACCAAGGCTGAAAACAAAATAATACCAGCAGTTACCAAAGGCTCTATGCTCATGATAATGCCCAACAAAATGGCAGGCATAGCTAGCTGTGAGCCGATGTTTGCAACGGGCAACACAGCATTTCTGAGTTTAATCGGCATATAGCTGGTTGCGTGTTGCACTGCGTGACCGGCTTCGTGTGCCGCAACGCCAATGGAGGCAACAGAGGTGCTGTCATGCACAGAATCTGACAGGCGGATGACATTTGCCTTGGGGTCATAGTGGTCTGTCAGATTACCGCTGATGCGCTCAACCTTTACGGCGAAAAGACCGTTGTTATCTAAAATTTCACGGGTGATTTGTGCAGCGGTTTGCCCACGGCGGCTTAAGTTTTCAGCATATTTTTTAAAGGTGCTTTGCACTTTAAACTGTGCAATCATTGCAATGATGAGTGCCGGCAGAACCAGCACTAAATAATAGGAATCATAGTAAAAAAACGGCATATAAATCTCCTTTTATGCAATTCCCAACAGGTTTGTAGCAAACTGGAAATAGATAATGAGGGACAGAGCATCTAAAATGGTTGTAATGATGGGACTTGCCATAATAACCGGGTCTAAATGAATTTTTTCAGCTAAAATGGGGAGTATACCGCCTACAACCTTTGCAAGGCAGACAACACAGAAAAGACTCAGTGATACTGTCAGCGCAACCAGTGCTGAAACATTATCAAGTAACATAATTCGCCCGAAGTTAACAATGCCGAGTAACAGGGCAGTTACAGCGCCAACACGAAGCTCTTTCCACATAACCTTAAACAGGTCAGAAAATGAAAGCTCATTTAAGGATAAGCTACGGATAATCATAGTAGAAGACTGAGCACCGGCATTACCGCCTGTACCCATCAGCATGGGAATGTACGATGTGAGTGCTACGACTTGGCTGAGAGCACCCTCAAAGTGGCGGATGATAAAACCGGTAAAGGTGGCAGAAATCATCAAAACGAGTAGCCACATGGCACGATTTTTGGCTAAGGTAAATACGCTGGTTTTTAAATATGGGTCTTCCGATGGTGTCATAGCCGCCATTTTATGGAAGTCTTCCGTGTTTTCCTGTTCGATGACATCCACAATGTCGTCAATGGTGATGATGCCGACCAGACGGTTTTCTGTATCTACAACCGGCATAGACAAAAGGTCGTATTTACGGAACTGATAGGCGGTTGTTTCCTGGTCATCCAATGTGCGGATGATTTTTACGTTTGTATCCATTAAGTCTTCCATAATGGCATCCGGCGGGGATAAAATCAGGGTACGGATAGACACAACACCCTCCAGTTTTCTCTGGGGATTCAGCACATAGCAGGTGTTAATGGTTTCTTTGTCAACTCCGTTTTTGCGGATGTATTCCAGTGCCTTTTGCACGGTCATTTCTTTTTTCAAGTCCACAAACTCGGTGGTCATAATACTGCCGGCACTGTCCTCAGGGTACTGCAGCAGCTGGTTAATGGTTTTGCGGGTGGTTTCATCGGTGTTTTTGAGTACTCGCTTGACCACGTTGGCAGGCATTTCCTCCAAAAAGTCAACTGTATCATCCATATACAGTTCATCCATAATGCGACCCACTTCAGCATCGGTTATGGATTCAACATTGTACTGCTGCAGGTCACTGTCCATTTCAGTAAAAACCTCAGCGGCAGTTTCTTTTGGAAGCATTCTGAAAATTCGCAGGGTTTCATCCTTTGAAAATTCGGTCAGAACTGACTCAATGTCTACATAGTTCATATCCAAAAGAAGGCTTCTGATTTTTGCAAATTGTTTTTGTTCGAGCAAACTCTCAACAGTATCGCGCAGAGTTTCTTCAGCAATTCTTTCTTCTTCCATTTGCATTCCTTTCTGGGAACGCAAAATCCTTTTTGGCGGGCTTAGGATATACGTTCCCTATATTTAATTGATTGCGTTAAACTTCGACTATGCCCGGGAACCGTATCCATATATTCGCCTCCTGAAAAAATAGTTTACTATATATTATTGTATCGCACTTATCAGAAAAATGCAACAGTTTATCTTTTTCTTGCAGGAAAAATTTCTCATCCTATACGCAAAATTCCATATGTTGTACGGATTTTTAACTTGTTTTCGGTCTTTTTCGTGATATGATGTGACTAACAAAGGGTTAGTTTATTTAAATATTTCTAAAGGAGAAATGAAAATGAAAACATTAAGAGATCATTTTTGGATTTGGGGCCATCCCGCAGGAAGCTTAAATATAGAAGGAAGCCCCATCAATGCATCTGATTTGCCGCCGGTAGAAGGGACTTATTACTTAGGTGCGCGCAACACCTTTTTAGTGCCTATGGATGTGCCTGTTGACAAATATCATGAATCAGAACTGGCAAAAGACGTGGCAAACGTCGGCTGGTCCATTAATTATGCTTGGGAGCATCCTGAAAATGTAACTGAGGTTTGTAATCTTGCAAAGGAATTCAAGAACATTTCAAGAGGGATCTTTGATGACTTTTTCAGCGAAAATAATCCAAAGAATAACTACACAAATTACACACCGGAAAAATTAGCCGAAGTTCGTGAAGAACTGCACGCTGCAGGTCTTGAATTCTGGGTTGTTTTGTATACTGAGGAATTTGCTAAAATAGACAGAGAAGTTATGAAAAGCTTCCTGAAAGAATTTGACGGCATCAGCCTTTGGTACTGGAATGAAAAAGAAGTTATTGAAGATTATGACAGACTCCTTGATATCTACTTAGAGCTCTCAGAGGGTAAAAAGCGTATGATTGGTTGTTATCTCTATGACTTCGGTCCAATGGCACAGGCAACCGGCGAAGTGGTTGTACGTCAGCTTGAGCGTGAAAGAGAATTAATTAAAGACGGCACCATTGAAGGTGTCATTCTCCACACTAACGCAGTTGTTGCAAAAGAAGGCGAGCCTTATGAAGCAGTTCAAGCTTGCGTTAAATGGATGAACGAAAACGGTGACGAAGTGATTGGCTAATAAAAAAAAAGACGCTGTTACAGCGTCTTTTTTTATTTACATTGGTGCTGCCTTGCGATAGTCTCTCGGCGTCATACCGAATTTGTGCTTGAAGCGTTTTGAGAAATAAAACTGATCACAAAAACCAAACTTTTCACTGATGGATAAAACCGAAAGCTTGGTTTTAGAAAGTAGCTGACCGGCTTCAAACATAACCGTGTCGTTGATGTAATCGTGCACTGAGGTGGCAAGTTCCTTTTTAAAGCGCTTTTCTAAGGTGCTTTTAGAAACATAGGCTTTTTCTGCAATCTCAGAAACCGTCAAACGGACAGATAAATTCTGATTGATATGCCGAATAGCGGCAGATACGCAGGGAGAATATTCATAGTTAATGATTTTAATGTTATTATCTGCAATGAAGTTTAAGAGCAGAGCGTAAACAGCCTGTTGCATTTTAAGACCGTCAATAATATCGTGGCTTTGCAGACAGTGCACAAAAAAGGGAACAGGATCTTCCGCCGGCGTTAAGCGGCAAGGAATGCTGCAATTACGGAGCAAATCCATACGGTCAACACTTGAGAGTTTTAAATGAAAATAGATATGCTCTAAGTGGTCGTGACAGGCGTACTCAAAGGAAAAACCGGCAGGGAGCAAGTACCAGTGACCCGGCTCTAAGGTTAAGGTTTGGTTCTTGCCGTGATAGATTTCGGCACTGCCGCTGACAATGTAATATAAGAGCGAACAGTCAGGGCTGGGGTTTTTACCTTTCCACTGGGTACCCACATTCGCATGACCAAAATACAAAAGCGTCATACGGATGCGATTTAAATTTTCACATAAAGTTGGGTTGAGCATTGACATAAAAAAACTCCCTTATTTTATGTATTGTTATACTATTATCATAACAAAAAAACGCTTAAAAATCAAGGATATTTATAGATTTTAGACAGGAGAATTTTATGTAGTTTTACAGAAAGCTGCTTAAAGAGTTTTAACAGAACGGTTACGTAAAAGGACATATTTTATACGCATATTTACCTTGTATTTTATCCTGTGTATGATAAAATATAAAAAGCGTATTCTGTACTATTTTAAAAGGAGAAGACGAACATGACAAAATTAAGAGAACATTTTTGGATTTGGGGTCATCCCACAAACAGCCTGTTTGAAAAGTTCGGCATCAAAAAAGAATCTGCTATGCCGCCGGTAGAAGGTACATACTACTTAGGTGCAACCAACACCTTCTTAGTTCCTATGGATCTGCCCTGCGACAGAAAGCATGAAAGCGAGCTGGCAAAAGATGTAGCAAACGTCGGTTGGTCCATCAACTATGCATGGGAGCATCCTGAACATGTAACAGAGGTTTGTGAGCTTTCCAAGACTTATAAAAATATCTGCAGAGGTATTTTTGATGACTTCTTCAGCCCCTCAAACCCCACTAATAACTATACAAACTACACCCCTGAGCTGATTGCAAAATATCGCGAAGAACTGCACGCTGCAGGTCTTGAACTGTGGGTTGTTCTGTATACTGAAAACTTCCGTCAGACAGAAATGGATGTTATTAAGAGCTTCTTAGATGAATTTGACGGTGTTTCTCTCTGGTTCTGGAACGAAAAAGAAGTTTTAGAAGATTATGACAAATATATTGACCTTTACCTGAGCTTAACCGAAGGCAAAAAACATTTGGTTGGTTGCTATCTGTATGATTTTGGTGCTGCAAGCCCGGCAACTAGCAAAGCTGTTATCTATCAGCTTGAAAGAGCGCAGGAAATGATTAACAAAGGTAAAATTGACGGCGTTATTCTGCATACCAATGCTGTTGTTGCTAAAGAAGGCGAAGAGCCTTACGAAGCAGTTGAAGCAGGTGTGGCTTGGATGAAAGAACACGGCGACGAAATCGTTGGCTAATTGCCGGTGTTAATAGAATAAAAAAGAAGGCAGAAATTTCTGCCTTCTTTTTTATTGTATAACGAAAACCACGCGATAGTCGCGTGGTTCAAAAAAGGGTTAACCGATGACTAGAAATAAACCTAAAAAGACATTAATAAGTTTAGTTGTATA
>JAZSJR010000230.1:0-4104 GCA_045534415.1 Clostridia bacterium | reverse complement strand
CCTCAATCACATTAATCTCGTGGTTGATTTCATCCGACAAGCGGCTGCGGTCACCAATGACCCGAATGGTAACATCCTTGCCAGCAAGCTGCTCTTTATCCCGAAGATACTCTAAAAGAAGCTGCATTAAAGCATCCACTTCTTCTTTTAACGTTTCCAGTTTTCCGTGCTGAAAGCATAAGCCGTCATGTACGGAATCCCTAAATTACCTGCAAACTCAGAAATGGTTTTTAAATTCTGCGCACCGGCTCTGTGACCGGCAATGCGCGGCAACCCCTTAGCTTTTGCCCATCTGCCGTTACCATCCATAATCACACCCACGTGTTTTGGCAAATTGCTTAGGTCAATCTCTTTGGAAAGTGCTTTGGCAGACTGTTTTTTAGCAAAGATATTTAACATAAAAATCCCCTTAGATTTCCATAATTTCTTTCTCTTTTTTTGCAGAAATGCCGTCAATATCCTTAATGTACTGGTCGGTTAATTTCTGAATGTCGGTCTCTGCCTGTTTTAAATCGTCTTCAGTAATTTCACTTTTCTTCTTCAATGCTTTGTAAGCTTCCAGCGCATCACGACGCACACCACGGATAACAACCTTTGCTTCTTCTGCACGTTTGGAGATGCCTTTAACCAGTTCTTTACGGCGTTCTTCAGTCAGTGCCGGGAAGTTAATGCGAATCACCTTACCGTCATTATTGGGGGTGAGACCCAGTTCTGATTTTAAAATTGCTTTTTCAATGTCGCCTAAAATGCTGGCATCCCAGGGCTGCACAACAAGCATTCTTGCTTCCGGTACAGACACCGTACCAACCTGAGGAATGGGTGTCGGTGTGCCGTAATAATCAACTGAAACCTTGTCAAGCAGGGCAGGATTTGCACGACCTGCACGGATTGCTGCGTAATCATTTTCTAAAGCCAGAATGGCTTTATCCATTTTGGTTTTTACTTCTTCATACATAATATAATCTTCCTTTCTGTTCCGCTTACTGTAATTTTAACCGTTTGATACGATAGTACCGATTTTTTCGCCCTCTAAAACACGGATAATGTTCTGGGGGTCATCAATACCAAACACCAAAATCGGAATGTTGTTATCCATACAAAGGGAGGTGGCGGTAGAATCCATAACACCTAAACCCTTGTTTAAAACTTCAATATAACTTAAACTGTCAAAGCGTTTTGCGTCGGGGTTAATAGCCGGGTCGCTGTCGTACACAGCATCTACCTTTTTAGCAAGGAAGATTGCTTCCGCATCAATTTCAACAGCTCTTAAGGCTGCTGCTGTATCCGTTGAGAAGAAGGGGTTACCTGTGCCGCAACCAAAAATCACAACACGGCCTTTTTCCATGTGGCGGTCTGCCTTGCCACGAATGTAAGGCTCTGCAATCTGTCGCATTTCAATGGCTGTCTGCACGCGGGCAGGAACACCCACAGCCTCCAATGCACTCTGCATAGCAAGAGAATTAATAACCGTAGCTAGCATGCCCATATGGTCTGCACGAGTTCTGTCCATATTGCCGCCGGAACGACCTCTCCAGAAGTTACCGCCGCCAACAACAATTGCAATCTGAACGCCAGCATCGTTACATTCTTTAACAACCTTTGCGATGTTTTCTAATGTGTCAAAATCAAGACCTGTGCCCTTGCTGCCTGCAAGAGCTTCACCACTAATTTTCAGCAGAATACGCTTATATCGCTTTGTCATATGAAACCTCCAAAAGCCAAAAGGCAAATTGTTATATTTTATCTATTTAATTATATCTTGTTTTCTTAAATTATTCAAGTAGTATTGCAAAAATTATCCTTTAAAAAATATAATTTTACTTAACATAAAACAAAAGAAAATAACTAAAAACATCGGGAGTTATTAACATTTTCAACAGGGTTATTAACAGTTTTTTGCACTTTTTCCGCATAAAATCGGCATTTTCACCGCTTTTTTATGTTATGAACATTACTAAACTGTTGATAACTTTGTAACCATAAAGGGTAATTTTACTAAAATTTAAGTACAATTTTTTTCGCTGTTTTTGCTAAAAACCCAAAACCTGTTTCCCAAAAAATTTACCGCCCAGGCAAAGGGAATTGCCACTAATTTACAGAACAAAACTTCATAATCACCCGACAAAACAAAAGAGATTTTCACAGAAGCAAACAGGCTGTTTGCAATCTCGTGCAAACGAAAAACATCGTGAAACAGATTCAGACACAAAAGTGTGACAGAAAGGGATAAAAGATTAACCACCAGAAAACGCCAAATCTCCTGTTTTTTGACTCTCCCCTTTTTCTCAAAGGTCCAATACCGGTTGACAAAATAACTGTTTGTCATTGAAAGCAGCGTGGAAAGAACCTGGGCAGGATTTTTATTAAAGTTACAAAGGGCGAAAAAGACATAAAACAAACCATAATCAAGCAATGTATTAAAAGTGCCCACCAAACCAAATTTAAAAAGCTGCAAAAAGTCACGTTTTTTCACTTTCATCGGTAAACTTCCTTTCAGCATATTTGCTTTTAGCTCTGCCAAACATGTAAATATCATAGCCGACTCAAGGATGCCTACAAGTAACATCCAAAAGACAATTTCATTATCGCATACAGCAATTAGAAAGTCAAGAAAAATGCGACTATCCTGCCATTATCATCTTGACAAAAATTCCTTTATGTTATATGATATTAACAGTAATTGTTAAAATATTATTCCCGCCTTTAAAAAGCGGAAAAGGAGAGACAATAATGGAAAAATTAAGAGTTGCCGTTGTTGGTTGCGGTAGCATCAGTGACATTTATATGTCTAACATCACAGCTGGCAAGTTTCAGGTTTTAGAACTGGCTGCTTGTAGCGACCTGATGGTTGACAGAATGAAAGCTTCTGCTGAAAAATACGGCTGCAAAGCTATGACTTTGGATGAAATTTGTGCTGACGCATCCATTGATATGGTTATTAACCTGACCATTCCGGCTGCACACTATCCGGTTATCAAGCAGTGCTTAGAAGCAGGCAAGCACGTTTTCTCTGAAAAAATGATTGCTGTTGAGCTTGAGCAGGGTAAAGAGCTTGTAAAGCTGGCAAATGAAAAAGGTTTATACTTAGGCGTTGCACCGGATACCTTCTTGGGTGCAAGCGTGCAAACAGCAAAATATATTGTTGAATCCGGTTTAATTGGTAAGCCGGTTTCCTGCAGAGCTTCCATCAGCCGTAACTATGGTATCTACGGCGAATTTTTAACCCACCTCTGCAAACGCGGCGGTGGCATCGGCTTTGACATGGGCGGTTACTACTTAACAGCCCTGGCTTCCATCTTAGGTCCTGTTGAAGCAGTTTCTGCATTTACCGCTATTAACGACCCCAACCGTGTAAACACTCGTGTTGGTGCTGCAAACTATGGTGAAGAATATGTGCTGGAAGATGCAAACGTTATCACCGCAACAATGAAATATGCAAACGGCGTACTGGGTACCCTGCACATGAATTCTGACTGTATTTTAGATGAAACCTACGGTCTTGAAATCTACGGTACCGAAGGCATCCTCTACATGGGTAACCCCAATGAATTTGGTAACCCTGTTTACATCAAGAAGACTATGAGCGATAAGGTTGAATTCCCCCACACCCACGGCTATGCTGAAAACTCCCGTGGTGTTGGTGCTGCTGAAATGGCTTGGTCCATCATTAAGGGCAGAAACAACCGCGCAAGCAAAGAAATGGCTTTCCACGTGTTTGAACTGATGCACGGCATCATCGGCAGTGCTGAAAGCGGCGAAACCTACCATATGGAATCCACCTTCGAAACCCCGAAAGCTCTGCCCGCAGGCTATATGGGCGACGGTGGCTGGACACGTAAGGAAGAAAGCGCATTAACGTTATAATAGTATTTAAGGGATGTAGCAAAATGCACAAACCACACAAAAACCTCTTTCGCCACAAACGAAAGAGGTTTTTGTATTTTGCGTCCATCCCCTCAGAAACAGGAAAAACTAAACAGGCTATGGCATTTGCCATAGTCTGTTTTTTGTTTTGCAAACATTCACCGTATGGGAGGGTCTATGCGCCCTCCCGCGGCGCTTCGACGATGTTTTTGGCCTGTCACGGACAGTCGGGGACGCCTG
>JAZSJR010000070.1:0-2404 GCA_045534415.1 Clostridia bacterium | reverse complement strand
ACCTACCTCCCGGATGCACTCACGCACTACGGTAGCAATGTCAATGTTTGCCGTGGTGGTAATTTCACCGACAACCACAACTAAACCGGTGGTAACAGTGACTTCGCAGGCAACACGACCCATTGGGTCGTACTTTAAGATTTCGTCTAAAATCGCATCGGAAATAATGTCTGAAATTTTATCGGGATGCCCCTCCGTTACAGATTCAGACGTAAACAACTTTCTTGTTTCATTCATCATTTGTAAATCCCTCTCAAATCTATTCTGTTATAATTTTAAACTTCCATAATAACCGGCAAAACCATAGGTTTGCGTTTGGTTTTTGTATACATAAAATCACTCATGGAATTTTTCAGAGTGTTTTTAATGCCTGCCCAATCGGTCACACGCTTGCTTGCACATTTATCTAAAGCGGCACGTGCCACCATTTTGGCATCTTCCATTAAGTCTTCCGATTCTCTCACATATACAAATCCACGGGAGAGAACATCCGGTCCGGCCAGAACTTTACCGGTCTTTTTATCTAAGGTGACAACCACCACAATGATGCCGTCTTCAGCAAGATGCTTTCTGTCACGCAGAACGATGTTACCCACATCGCCAACGCCCAAACCATCAATGAGCACCACGCCGGATGGCACAGATGATGCCAAGCGGATGCTGTTGGGACCAAGCTCAATCACCTTGCCAATGTCACCAATCACAATGTTTTTCGGATTCAGGCCGGCACGTTCAGCTAAGGACGCATGCAGCATCAGGTGGCGGTATTCGCCATGAACCGGAATAAAGAATTTCGGCTTTACCAAAGACAGCAGAAGCTTTAATTCTTCCTGACAGGCGTGACCGGAAACATGGGTATTTTCCAGAGCTTTATAAATAACCTCGGCACCTTTTTTAAACAACTCATTGATTACGTTGGATATTGCACGTTCATTTCCCGGAATGGGACTTGCTGAAACAATGACCATATCACCGGGGACGATTTCAACCTTTTTATGGTCTGAATACGCCATGCGTGACAGGGCAGACATAGCCTCGCCCTGACTACCGGTGGTGATAATACACAGCTGGTTGGCACGGTATTTGTTAATATCGTCAATGCTGATGAGCACGCCCTCAGGCACGGTCATATACCCTAGGGTCATAGCAACCTCAACAACGTTTTCCATACTTCTGCCGGAAACAGCAACCTTTCTGCCATACCGATATGCAGCATTAATAATTTGCTGCACACGATGGATGTTTGAAGCAAAGGTTGCCACCAAAATCCGTCGGTTGCAGTTTCTGAACAAATCGTCAAAGGTTTCACCAACGGTAGACTCAGACATGGTATAACCCGGTCGTTCTACGTTGGTGCTGTCAGATAAAAGTGCTAAAACACCTTTTCTTCCCAGTTCGCCAAAGCGGGCAACGTCCATCATGCTACCCTCAATGGGGGTAGAGTCAATTTTAAAGTCACCTGAGTGCACAATAACACCCATCGGGGTGTGAAGTGCAATTGCCACAGCATCGGCAATGGAATGGTTAGTGTGAATAAATTCAGCACGAAAAGCACCCAGTTTTACCATATCGCCGGCTTTCACACGGCAAAGCTTTGTTTTAGAAAGCAAATGGTGTTCCTTCAGTTTCAGTTCAACCAAACCTAAGGTCAGACGTGTGCCGTAAATAGGTACGTTAATTTTCTTTAAAAAGTAGGGGATGCCGCCAATATGGTCCTCTTGACCGTGGGTCAGTACATTGCCCCTGATTTTATCCCTGTTTTTTTCAAGGTAGGTGATATCCGGAATGACCATGTCAATACCGGGCATATCATCATCGGGGAAGGCCATGCCGCAATCCAGTACGACAATATCGTTTCCGAACTCAAAAACGGTCAGATTTTTTCCGATCTCATTGAGGCCACCCAACGGGATGATTTTCAATTTTAAATTTTTTGCCACAATTAAACCTCCATATAAAATTTTCCGCTCATATTTATCAGGTTTTATCACCTGTACTTAGCAAATTTAATGGCATACTACACTATTTTATAGTATACCAAATTTTTCTGTAATAATAAAGTAGTTTTTTAAATTTTTCATTAAAAATTTTAAAAAACTTTAATCTGTAAACGATAATTGACAAAAGCTGACGAAATGTGGTAAAATACTAGGCATATTGCATAAAAGGAGTTATAAAAATGGGAGCTTTTTTTTCAGGAATTGCAAAGTTTTTTGATGCTGTTATAACTTTTCAAACCCTGGCACAGCTTATGGGTATTTTAGGTTTTATTTTAAGCGTTATCAGCTTTCAGCAAAATACACAGAAAAGAATTGTATTTGTGCAGTTTTTGGCAAATATTTCTTTTACGATTCACTTTTATTTGATTGGGGCATACACCGGCTCAATATTAAACGGCATTGCC
>JAZSJR010000092.1:0-4989 GCA_045534415.1 Clostridia bacterium | reverse complement strand
CATCTGCTTCAGATAATCGAGCATAAATCCCTATTTTAGTCATATTATCATCCTCCTTCTTCAGTTTATTGTTTTCAATATACTTGCTTTTTCTTGCCATAGCCTCGCTCCTGTTTGCTTTTTTAGTATTATTATAACACATCAAAAATACCTACTTTGTTTTTATTATTGAATTTACTCTTCATAAGTTAAGAACGGTAAAAAATATCAAAATTTACCCACTTGAACGAAATTTTAATACAAATGTAATATTACATCCCTCCAGTTTTCCTCTTTTTTATAGAAAATGCCCGCCTATTATTTTATAGACGAGCATCCCATTATTTAATTTTTTCCGCCTCAGCCAGCATGTTTTCTATAAAAATTCCATATCCTCTGGTAGGATCGTTTACGAAAACATGCGTAACGGCTCCAACCAACTTCCCATTCTGAATCACTGGAGACCCAGACATCCCCTGCACAATACCGCCGGTGCGTTCTAAAAGGTCAGGGTCCGTCACATGGATGACCATATCTTTATGTCCGCCAAAAAGGTCATAATGCTTCTGGATTTCAACTTCAAAACTCTCCACTTCATTTCCTGTTATGTTTGAAATAATCGTAGCGCGCCCCATTTCAACGTTATTTTTCGAAATAATTTGAAATTTCTTCTCCATTTCTTCTTTTTTATTTATTTCTCCGAAGATACCCTGCCCTGTATTTTCCCGAATTGTTCCGATGGCAGGCTTATTGACGCCAAAAACGCCCTTTAATTCTCCCGGTTCTCCTCGCTCACCTTTATTAATTCCCAGAATACTAGCTTCTAAAACAGTTCCATCTGAAACCGGCATAATTACGCCTGTATCACTATCTGTAATGGGATGTCCCAGTGCACCAAACTGCATTGTTTCCGGATCATAATAGGTCAGCGTACCGATGCCTGCCGTACTATCCCTGAGCCAAAACCCAAGTTGATAACCATCCTCCGTTTTCACTGGCTCTATAGTTCTTAAAATCTCCTTTTCGTCCCTCAAAACCCTTAAATCTATCTTTTTTCCTCCACTTTGCCCTACAATTTTTGACATTTGCTCAGTTTCGGATAAATTTTCGCCATTTGCCGTTAAAAAGATATCCCCCGCACGAATATCCTGCTCTTTTGAAACATCACGCAGGTTACCGTTTTCACCTTTCACGGGCTGCACGCCGACACAAACCAAACCTTTTGTAAAAATTTTTATTCCTATGCATTTGCCGGATGCCACAAGCTCCTTTTTCGGCTGAACATCCACCGCCACACTGCGGACAGGAATGACGCCGAAGAGTTTTAGGGTCATATCGTAATCTCCACCACCGGATGCATCCGGGGTATACGCATCCTGTGACAGGGTGCCTGTTTGGGTCAAAACCCCTGATTTTCCTACAGGCACATTGGCATTCAGTGAATAAAGCAGGTTATTGCTTTCGGGCAGATTTTCTCCCTCATATAATACAATTCTTTCCGGAAACTTGAGCCTGCTTTCTGCCATTCCCACAACAAGCACAAGAAATAAAAAACAAAAAAAGGCTTTTACTCTGCCTTTTTTCGTCAATCTATGAAACATAAATCCCACTCCCGATTCATCTAAAAATCATTCTTTTTTAGATTGACCCATCGGGATGTTATTATCCTAGGACGATTTTGGAAACTTACTGTTTGCCAAAATCTTCTAATGATTTAAAGCGGTAACCCTCACTTTTTAAATCCTTAATCACCCGGTCAAGCACCTCGGCATTATCCTTGGATACTGCATGCAGTAATAGCACAGCACCATCATGAACACCTTTTTTTATTTGTTCATAAGCATATTCTGTGCCCCTTTGATTGTCTACCTCCCAATCCTTATAGGCAAAGCTCCAAAAAACGTTTGTATACCCCAAATCCTGGCTGATTTTTAAGGTTCTCTCGGAATACTCTCCTCTCGGCGGACGGAAGAAATGCATATCCTGACCATATTTTTCCTTACACATATCTGCCAGCTCTGTGATTTCCTTTGCCACCGCCTCAGTGCTTTTTAGTGACGGCAAGCTTGGATGTCTGACCGTATGATTGCCAACAACGTGACCTTCATCAAACATACGTTTTACGAGCTCTGTTTCTTTTTCTAAATAAGGTCCCGTGACAAAAAACGCCGCTTTTACATTATTTTCTTTTAAAACATCTAAAATTTTTGCTGTATATCCGTTTTCATACCCCTCATCAAAGGTGAGATACAGTGTTCGTGGCGTATTGTCAAGATAGATGCCACCATTTGCTGCAAGGAGGGTTTGTATGTTCTCCGGCACATCCGGTGGAGCGTTGACGTTCTTTTTGAGTCCCCAGCCATACATGGTGTTATCGCAGGTTTCATATTCTTCTGCCACCGTTTCCATTACGCGGACAACAGGTCGGCTGCCGGAAAGAGAAATTTCTTTTAAAAATGGGTCATTACCTTTTGTGCATCCAAACAGAATCAAAGATAAAATCGGTAAAAAAATTAAAAATCTTTTCACGCTTTTCATTCCTTTATGTTTTCATTACATTTGTATTGTATGCACAAAAAAATCATTTTATTTTATTAAAAAAAGACCGCAGTAAAACCAAATTGTTTCACTGCGGTCTTATAACATTTTTAAATTTCCATTACATCAAAAGCTGCTAAAACAGCGTCACAAACGGCTTCTGCAAGAGTTTGACGATACTCTTCCGTCATCATCTTTTCGCACTCTTCTTCGTTGGAAATAAAGCCAATTTCAATGAGTGTTGCCGGCATCTGCGTTGAGTTGATAACAGCCAGCGTCTTGCCGTCTTTAACACCACGGTTATGAGCACCAGTTTTCTTAATCAATTCATCCAGCAAAATTTTTGAAAGCTTTTCACCGGTCATACCGTTTGACACACTACCGGCATTTAAATAGCCGAATGTTTCAATGCCGTGAGCCTGAGTGGTTGTTGCCGAATTGGTATGAACACTGACAAATAACGTTGAATCTGTTTTGTTAGCAATGCCACCAACTTTTAAGTAGTCAACATATACATCCTCAGTACGAATGGTATACACTGTTACACCCTCGGCTTCTAACAGCTCCTTAGCACGCAGAACCACATCGAGGTTAAAGTCTTTTTCTTTTGCTTTGATGGTTCCGTCTTCATTGTATGCAATTGCACCACCATCTGCACCGCCATGTCCGGCATCTAACATAACCGAACGAGGCAGGTCTTTATAAACCGACGAAAGTACAATGGTTTTGCCGCTTACATTCATAACAGTATCAGATGATTTTAACGTGATGGTGAGAGTACCACCTTTGCCGGACACAGCCGGTGTGTAGCTCATTTTTTTACCAAAATAACCTGTAACTGCTTTTTCACCGCTCACCGAGGATAAACTGTCATAAACCGGCACAGTAATGATGCTACCGTTTTTCACCGGTGTGCCAACTGATGCATTAATACGGATGGTATCCTTGGCGTCATTATAGCTATATGTAACATACTCCGTAAAGGACGGTTCTTCCGGTTTCTCCTCCTCAGGCTTCTCCTCTTTCGGCTTTTCTACAGGATCTTTGGGTTTCGTAACAATTGTTTCTTCATCTTCATCCTCTGATTGTAAGGAAGAGTCAAGCTTAATGGTAACAACCACCTTATTTTGATTCGTCTTAACTGTATATCCCAAATTTTTCGTCAGGTCAATGACCACTCTGGCGCTGTCTTCTTGCTGACCGAAACGGATTTGCTCTAAGTTAGCTTTTTTAACAGAAATGGTAGATGGGGTTTTCGCATAGGCACCATCTGTCACATCCACAACCAAACGTAGCGGGTCGGTTAAAATAAAGGCATTATACTTAGGATTATCTGACTTTGTTGTGAGAGTCAAAACACCCTCCGTCCGGCTTTTGTTTGAATAAGCAACATCGGTAACGGAAACCGTCTTCTTGGCATCAGAACGGCTTAAAAGAATGGTGCCCGATGTTTCATCAAAATCAACTTTCATATTCAAATGCTCAGCTACAAATCTTGCGGGAATCACAGTATAATCATTAATAATTTTTGCCGGAATGGGCATTGTCACTTTTTCGCTGTTAATGTATGCCGTTGTATCGTTAATTTTCAGAATCAACGTAACATCATCCATACTGACAGTTACTTTTTGATTTACACCATCCCACGATACTTTAGCACCTAACCCATCCTGAAACACAGCACGGGCGGGCACAACCGAATAGTCTGAAAAAATAATCGGCGGAATGGGCGGACTAAGCAGAACATTATTCACTTTTAATTTATACACATTGCCTGTATATTCATGGAACGCACCATCATAATAAAACCGGCGACTACCTGCTGCACTGCAAATTGTTATAGCAAACGAAAGCAAAACAAGCATCAGAGCCGGAATCCATTTAATACGCTTCATAGCGTCCCTCCTATCGTTTTAAAAATTGCATATATCCTTCTAAAATTAAGGTTGCAGACACTGTGTCTACAATGGCTTTTCTCTTTTTACCGCGCACATCCAGTTCGCTCAGAAAGCCGTGAGCCGCCACTGTTGTTAAGCGTTCATCCCAAAAAGCTATTTCAATGCCGGAAAGTTCGTGAAGCTTTTGGGCAAAAGCTCTTGCTTTTTCAGCACTGGCACCCTCGGTATTATCCATATTTTTAGGCAAGCCCACAACAATACGCTCCACACCGCTGTCTTTAGCAAGCTGTGCAATCTCATTTGCAGCGTTTTCGCTGTTTTTTACATTGCCCCAACCCTGCGCCACAATGCATAAAGGGTCAGACATTGCTACACCGATTCTGGCATCACCATAATCAATTCCCATCAGCTTCATAACAAAACACCTGTCCTCTTTTGCAAATTTCAAGTCTAAAAACCTGATTTTATTATACAAGATACCTTTTCTTTTTTCAATATTTGACACCATCTTGTAACAGAATCTTAAAAAGAATGATTTTTTTTGCACACAATAAATATCCACGTGCATAGCACG
>JAZSJR010000138.1:0-2166 GCA_045534415.1 Clostridia bacterium | reverse complement strand
CTCTTCAAGCTCTGCAAATGCAGTAGTATAAGCCGTATAGCCTAATCCGCTCCATAGCATGAAGTCCGTGCTTGATAGATTGAAGTTATACTTATCTTGATTTTTTGCAAGATACATATAGAGCTTGAAGCCGCCTTTGCTCTGCAAGCGGCGTGCAGCTTCATCCAATGCAGCCAAATTATTAGCCGTGTATTTATGTGCCTTGTCCGTTGGCTCTTTGGCTACGGTTACTTCTCTTTGGTTTGGCACTCTATTGGTCTTTCCCATTTTCTTTGTTCCTCTCTGAGTGTTTCTTCGCATGGGCAGCAGCTGACAAATACTCTAAATTGGCGGCTGCATTATTCCGCTTATCAAAATCTTTATGGTGCAGCTGATAGTCTATCTGTGGCGGCATTGGCAGCCATGCAGCAGCCGTCAGCTTATGCACCAACTTGCTAACCCTCTTGCCGTCCTCTACAATATCCACCCTCTGATAGCCGTGCTGATTGCTATACGGCTTCAAGATAATTGCATCATAGTTTTGCAGGCTCTTAATTCTGCCCATATTGGAAATTAGGTAATAACCATCCGTGCCGGTTATCTCTTTCCATTGCTCATTCTCTAAGTCCTCTATACCGTCATGGCAGAAGGGCTTATTATATAAAGCCTTGTATAGCGTTCTGACCGATACTTTTTTATATCCTTTATCTTTTAGTTTCAGCTTATATAAACGCTTGCTATCAGGCTTTAATAGCTTACCGGTGGCGGCGTTGTAGATAGCCCCATCTTCTCTAAGATAGTAATAATCTTCATAGCCGCTATTTAACTGTATCACTTCTTATAACTCCTATATTCAGTAGTAAGAGCTTGTCAGCTCTTCCATGAATATCTGAAAGTTATAAGCTATTGATTATCCCCCATTGTCCAATTTTTTCAGCTCTTCGGTATCATTCCATCAAATCAGATAGCAGCTCTCTTAGCTTTCTTTCTCTCCGGTCTGATAGCTCATAATAGCCATTCAGCCAATTATAGAAAGCGTGTGGCGTTATCTCTATAACCTCTGCAATCTGCTTATAGCTCCACTCAGGGTTATATACTTTGCAAAGTTTTACTTGCTCTCTTAATTTTTCGCCTTGTCTTATCATCGTATCACTCCCCATTGACTTCTTAATGCAGCACGGCACGCAAAAAGCCCCCCTGCATAGTCTTTCTGTAAGTCTGACTATACAAGAGGGGCTTTATACTCTTAGCTTTTTCTCACCTATAACCGGCGACCATGAGCAACTATATACCGGCTATATTTCGGGAAAAAAATTTTTTTCAAGGCTCATTCTGCTTTTGCGTGGGCGTTTCTCCCACTAAGAGCGTTTCTAATTCTACATTAACTTCTTCACGCTGCTGCTTCTCTTGCTCTTCCATAAAGAGAAAATAGCCTAACTCTTGCATATTCATAGCGTTTATTCCTTTCCAATAGCATTAACTTCTTAATGCTTACACTAATATTTTACCAAAAATTTTTTACAATATCAAACTATGGCAGCGTGTGTGTCCGGTGTCCGGAGCGGGTGAGCTGGACTTTGTGCAGCCATTAGGCAGCACCGGCACAAATTACTGCAAGCCCTTCTCTTTCAGCAGCTTATCAAGGGTAGGTCTGCTGATTTTAAGAGCTGCCGCAAACTGTGTCTTATTCAGCTCACGGTTTTTATATTTCTCATAGGCAGCGTTAAAGGCTGCATCATCAATCTGCTTAACCTGACCGCCTTTGAATTTACCTTCTCTCTTGGCAATCTCAATACCTTCCTTTTGGCGTTCCAAAAGGTTCTGCCGCTCAAATTCGTTAATGGCTGCAATCACGGTCAGCATGAGCTTGCCGGTGGCGGTGCTTGTATCAAGGTTTTCTTTGTTGCTAATCAGAGTTACGCCCTTGGCGGTCAGCTCTTCAAGGATTTCAAGCAAGTCTTTTGTGCTGCGTGCTAACCGGCTAAAATCATGGATATAAACCGTATCACCTTCACGCACAAAGTCCAGCAGCTCTTGGAGCTTCGGTCTATTGGTGTCCTTGCCGCTGACCTTCTCAATATACCACTTCTCAATATCAAACTTTTTCAGAGCTTCAAGCTGCCGAGCTTCGTTCTGCTCCACGGTGCTAACTCTCACATAAGCTACTCTCATTTTGCTTTCCCCTTC
>JAZSJR010000047.1:0-3056 GCA_045534415.1 Clostridia bacterium | reverse complement strand
ATGCATAATAGATATTGATTTATATAATTTTCAATGAAATGAACTCGTTATTTTATAATTTCCGGCAAGCTTGCAGCTGCAACAGACTGACCTACTCGTCTGGAACTTTCGTCAGGGATGTGAAGCTGAATTGTCTTAGCCAGTTCAGGGAATTCTTTATCCAGAACTTCCTGAGCTCTTTCAAGCAGGATAGTACCGCCTTCACCAGAGGTAACACGACCCATAATCAAAACGTGTTTGATATCATAGAACTCTGTGTAGAATGCGATAGCATAACCGAAATATGCACCAATGGTGTCATAGATTGCTTTTGCTCTTTCGTCGCCCTCTGCCATCAAACCCTGAACAATCTTTAATTTTTCTGCAGGAGACAGGCTTTCATCAAGTTCAATGCCGGCAAAAGGAGCCAGTTTGATAACACCATCCTGTGAGAAATACTTAACGCCGCAACCGTAGTCGCCGGACCATTCGTCTACCATAGCATCTTTGCAGAAGTCAACGGGAACAAATGCAAGCTCATTCAGCCAACCAGTAATGTTACCCTGAGGGTCAACATAGCCGCCGGCTTCAGAGGTACCCATAGCAACGCCTAAAACGGAGTCGTCGTTTAAGTCCATAGCTCCAGCAAGCGCAGTAACATCACCATCGTTTGCAACTTCAATAGGAATGTTTTCGCCAATTTCCTTGGCAACATCCAAGTACATATTTTTAACTTTCTTTTCAAAGTCTTCATCGCTGACTTTCAAAAACAAAGAAGCAACCATGATTCTGTTGTCAACATAAACTCCGGCACTGGAAACGCCGATGGCGTCTACTCTGGGCATTTTTGACGCTGCAGTTTTCATAGCATCTAAGATGCCTTGATAGTGATAATCGGGGTCGGTGTTGGTTTTGGGGAACCATACAACTTCTTCGGAATATACGCTTTCGCCGTTAATAACAGCGCTGACTTTTCTGTCACTTCCGCCTGCATCAAAACCGATTCTGCAACCATCTAAGTGTCTGCCGATAGGAGCTGCTGCAGATTTGTCTTCAGGAGCTTCGTCTAAAGCACAAACAATAACTTCAAAGGGCTTTTCGTAAACTCTTTCCATAAAGTGAACATCAAAATCACGAAGACCACCATCTGTATAAGCAGCCTTGATTTTTTCGCCCACTACATCGCTGCCTGCGATATAGATTTTGTAACCGCCGGCAACCCATAAAAGAGCTTTTGCCATTCTTTCAACAAATGCAAAGTTCATTTCGTCATGACCAGTACCGTCTTTGAAAATCCTGGTTTTATATGTAACTGTATAACCTTTGTTTCTTTCAACAGCAATTATCAAGTCCTGACCGTTTTTCTTGGTTGCTTCGCGCATTTCCCTGCAAACTATGGACAGGGGCTGAAACTGAGGGTCTAATTTAGCATTAATCTTAAGTTTCATATTTAATATCTCCTTTTTTGAGTGTTTTTAATACGTTAAATTCATTGTCCAGAATAACAAGGTCAGCTTCCTTACCAACCTCAATGGACCCCTTTTTATCACTGACACCGATTGCGGTAGCAGGATTTAAGGTCGCACAATTTACACATTCCCACAGAGGAATGGTAGAATTGGTATAAACATTCCAAATACCCTTATTGAGCTTTAATACGCTACCGGCAACAGTTCCGTCTTCCAAGCGACAAACGATGTCTCTATAAACAATTTTGTTACCGCCTAAAGTATATTCTCCGTAAGGCAGACCGCCTGCAGGCAGACAGTCAGTAATAAAGCAGAGCTTTCTACCCTTCATCTTGTATATCAGGTCATAAAGAGCCGGAGAAACATGGAAGGCATCCACAATCAGCTCGCAACTTACATCAGAATTCAGTGCAGCTGTAACAACACCGGGAGCGCGATGTGCTAAAGGAGTCATCGCATTAAACAGATGTGTCGCATGACTCATGCCGTTGGCAATGCTTGCCATAGCAGTATCATAATCAGCAGAGGTATGACCCAAAGACATAACTACATCGGTGTCTTTACGAATTTCCCTTACGGCGTCAAAGTATCCGGCGTCTTCTTCGGGAGCCAGAGAAATGATTTTGATAATGTCAGCATATTCTTTGACAAAATCAGCATCAGGAACCAGGATATATTTAGGGTCCTGGGCGCCTTTTTTGGATTCGCTGATGAATGGGCCTTCTGCATGAACACCTAAGATTTCTCTACCTTCCCAGTTTTGGCTCTCCTCTTTTAAGTCTCTCAAAACCTGCAGGGACTTTTTGATAACCGACATATCTACCGTCATAGTGGTAGGCAGATAAGAGGTTACGCCGTTGGCTATAATCCCTTTAGAAATGGTTCTGATACTTTCTTCTTCACCGTCACATATATCTTTTCCAAGATATCCGTGAATATGCAAATCAATGAAACCGGGAGTAACATATCCTCCCTTTGCATCAATGACTTCGCAACCTTCAGGAATCTTGTCACAAGGCACAATACCTTCAATAACATCGGAGTATAAAACTGCGCTGTTTTCAAGGATTCTGTCCTTTAAGACAATTTTACCGTTTACAATTACTTTCATAGAATTTTCCCCTTATCTATATTTGTCTATCTAAAATTTTAACATATATCTTGAAATTTTGCAATGGTTTTCGGTTAAATTATTCCTCAAAACCAATATTTGCAGTTCATATCCACAGCGGAGGTATTTGCACAGGCAACAGTACCGATCCATTCGCTGATGCCATGACACACTATAATCCTAACAATTGCAATCACCCTTACCATGCAGGCGACTTGCCACCTATATTTGGTGTGAACGGAATCGGGTTTTCTGCATCTTTAACAAACCGATTTTCTCCTGAGGAAATAACCGGAAAAACTATTATAATTCACTCCGCACCTGATGACTTTACAACGCAACCATCTGGTAATTCCGGTATAAAAATCGCTTGCGGTGTAATTTCTTCTGTATAGTAGGTGATTTCACCTTAATATAGACTTTTCTGTTGGGACTAAAAAATATTATAGAGAGATTATGTATTCCCAACTATAGTTACTATAATTAATTATAGAATC
>JAZSJR010000029.1:0-6414 GCA_045534415.1 Clostridia bacterium | reverse complement strand
CATAGATTAGCTTATTCTCATTATAATATGTGTCAACGTTAAAGTCAATACCATCTGTTTTCTCAGCTAACTTTTCTAAGAATTTGACATAAAAATCCTAGGATATTACCTAGACAGGGTTATGGTGGCTTGCTATAATTTAATATACATCCTTAAAGGAAAGCATAGGGGAGGAATTGTTATGTATAGACTTGGTTTGTCATGTGGATTTGCCCATACAGAAGAGAATTTTTGCGCTTTGCAAAAAAGCGGTATTGAAGCTATTGAACTTGTAAATCGGCACGAGCTTAACGATGTGATGGATTATCAGAATCTTAAGCGTCTGGCTAAAAAATATGATATTACTTTGTGGTCCATGCATTTGCCTTATTGCACGGTAGATATTTCTGCCGGTAATCAGCTGGAACGCCGGGAAACAGTTGCCAGGATTGCAGAGTTTATAAAACGTGGTGCTGATATTGGTTTTGATAAATTTGTTATGCACCCCAGTGTTGATCCCATTGAAGACAACGAGCGCCCTGAACATATGAAAAAGTCTATGGACTCTTTAAATACGTTGGCAGAGATTGCGGATTCTTGTGGCGGTGTGATTGCTGTTGAAAATCTGCCCAGAACTTGCCTTGCCAACACAACAGAGGAAATGACAGAACTTTTAAAGGCAAACCCGAAGCTGAGAGTATGTTTTGATACAAACCATTTGCTTAATGGTGATTATGTGAACTTTATGAAAATCCATAAGGACAAGATTGTTACCATTCATGTGTCAGACTATGACTTTATTAATGAGCGTCATTGGTTACCCGGAGAGGGAAAAATAGATTGGGACGTATTTATGACAGAGTTTAACAAAATCGGGTATAGCGGTGTTTGGATGTATGAAGTGAGCCTTACTTGTCCAAAATCCATTATTCGTGACCGTGATTTGGTTTTTGATGACTATGTGCAAAATGCAAAGGCGCTTTTTGATGGCAAAACTCCTGCACGTTTTAGTAAGCCAGTAGAGAACTTGGGTATGTGGCCCGAATAAACCGATATATCTTTTATCATTTAAGCTGTGGTGTATATATACCACAGCTTTTTCTTGTTAAGACAAAACATCCGAAAAGATAAAAAAACTGACTAAAATGCTAAAGAAATTTTACGAGTGTGATGATATATTGAATATAAGGGTTGACTGCTGCGTATAGGCAGTTTAGCAATTTTACAAAGCATATTGGGAGGCTGTATCAATGAACTACGATTATAAGGAAATATATTCTCATTTTGATTGCCGTGGCAGTTACATTGGTGCCCGGTTGTATGGTGAGGGTCACATCAATGAAACTTTGCTCATTGAAACAACAGGGGCAAGGTATATTTTGCAGCGTGTGAATACCCACGTATTTAAAAATCCTGAAAAACTGATTGAAAATGTTGTTTTGGTTACAGAGTTTTTGCATAACAGAATTATTGCTGATTGCGGTGACCCATACCGTGAAACGCTGACGCTGATACCTACGAAAGATGGGGAGTTTTTTTACAAAACAGAGCAGGGCGATTTTTTCAGAATGTATCTTTTTGTGACGGATGCCAAAAGCTATCAAACCATTAAAAATCCGGAAATGTTTTACCGGGTCGCAAAAGCTTTTGGTCGTTTTCAAAAAATGCTCAGTTCCTTTCCGGCTGAAAAACTATATGAAACCATTCCGAATTTTCACAACACGGTTGACCGTTACAGATTGTTTAAAGAGGCAATTAACGCAGACATTGCCGGACGGCGGAGCCAGGTTCAGCCAGAGATTGATTTTGTGCTAGAGCGTGAGGAAGAAGCATCAAAGGTTTTAGATGCAATTAGCGGGGGCGATATCCCACTGCGTGTGACCCATAATGACACGAAACTTAACAACGTTTTAATTGATGACACAACCGGCGAGGGTGTATGCGTTATTGATTTGGATACGGTTATGCCCGGTTCAATGCTTTATGATTTTGGCGATTCCATCCGCTTTGGTGCCAGCACGGCAGCAGAGGATGAAACGGACCTTTCAAAGGTAGAAATGGACCTTTCTTTATTTGAACAATACACAAAAGGCTACATTGAAGAATTAAACGATAGCTTTACACAAAAAGAGGTAGAGCTCCTTGCGTTTTCTGCTAAGCTGATGACCTTGGAATGCGGCATGCGTTTTTTGACGGACTATTTAAGCGGTGATACATATTTCCGTGTGCACAGAGAAAATCATAACTTGGACAGGGCAAGAACCCAACTAAAACTTGTGGCGGATATGGAAAAAAAGATGGACAAGATGAACGAGATTGTGTTACAATATTATAGACGATAAATGGGAGGATACACGATGGAGAATGGTAAAACAATAACAGCAAAATTAGGCATTGATGTAGGTGGCACAGATATTAAATTTGCTGTGATTGTGGATGATGAAATCGTATGTAAGTCTAAAATTCCATCTAACCGGGAGTCGGTAGAAGGAATTTTAGACGAGATTTGTGCTGAGTGTAAGCGGCTCTATCAGGAACACCCCTATGACAGAATAGGAGTGGGCGCGCCAGGTGTGATTTATGAAGGCTTGCTAACGACGAATAACTTGCCTTTTAAGCAAACGCCCATTGAAAAGGAAATAGAAAAACGTACGGGCTTACCAGTAAAAGCGGATAACGACGCAAACTGTGCCGCCTTAGGTGAAGTGTTGGGCGGCAGCGGTAAGCAATATAATAATGCGCTTTTGGTGACACTAGGAACAGGTGTTGGTGGTGGTGGTGTGATTGTTGACCGTAAGATTTTGCGTGGCAGAGGTGGCGCCGGTGAATTGGGGCATATGATTATTCAGGCTGAAAACGGTTTGCCCTGTACCTGTGGTCAAAACGGATGCTTGGAACAGTATGCATCTGCCCGTGCGTTGGTCTTAAAAGCTTTCACATGATTTTTGACCCCGAAGTGATTCTGTTGGCTGGCGGTATTACAAAAGAGGGAGAAAGTTTCTTAAAGCCACTAAAGGAAAAATTAGGCGATGGTATAAATGTAAAAATTGCCACGTTGCAAAATGATGCCGGTGTGTTTGGTGCGGCAAATTTATAATTGTTTATGAGGACTTTTTATGATTTACAAAAATGCTAAAGTCAACGGACTTTTGGTTGACATTCGGACAGAAAACGGAAAAATTGTTGAGCTGGATTACTTTGACGAAGGTGATATTGACCTGAAAGGCTGCAAGGTCTATCCGGGTCTGTTTGATATTCACGCTCATGGCTGTGCTGGTTACGATACTATGGATGGTAACCACCTTTCAGAGATGTCTGAATTTTTAGCAAAAAACGGAACAACCTCGTGGCTGCCTACCACTATGACGGTGCCTATGGAGGATATTTATAAGGTTGTTAATTGTGATACTGGCGTGGTAACAGGTGCTAATGTTGTGGGGTTTCACGCAGAGGGACCTTATGTTTCTGTAAAATATAAGGGTGCACAGAATGAGGACTTTATTCAAAAGCCGGACCTTGATGCATTTTGTTCTTTAAAGAACATCAAATTGGTTACCCTTGCACCGGAACTTGATGGTGCAATTGAATTTATTAAAAAATGTGGATGTCCGGTATCTTTAGGGCATACGGATGCTTCTTATGATTGTGCAGTAGAAGCTATCGAAAGCGGTGCTTTGTGCATTACCCATACCTTTAATGCAATGGCACCCCTGCATCACAGAGAGCCGGGGGCTATTGGTGCAGCCGTTGATAAAAATATCTATGTACAGGTGATTTCAGATGGTCTGCATCTGCATCCATCTATTGTAAGAATGTTATATCGGTTGTTTGGAGCGGAGCGGATGGTTTTAATCAGTGATTCTATGTGTGCCACCGGTGTCAGCGATGGGGACTATAGCTTTGGCGGTCAGCCCATTCGCGTAGAAAATGGTGTGGCAAGAACGCTTTCTGGTGCTATTGCCGGTAGTACGTCAACCCTTTTTGAATGTGTGAAAAAGGCTATTTCCTTTGGCATTCCGGAGCAAGATGCTTTTAGAATGGCATCCCGGACACCGGCTGAGATGCTGGGAATTAAGAAAGGACGCATCTTGGTGGGTTATGATGCTGAATTTATCGCAGTTGATGATAACCTAAACCTTGCTATGTGTGTTATCAAAGGAGAGCCGGTGGCATTATAATGAGAAAATACAAGAGCCGTGCCAAAAGGCACGGCTCTTGTATTTTCTTTAGGCTTGTTTTTCCAAAAATGAAACAGTTTCTATGGAGTCAAAGTCCACTTTAACGGAGCGACCGTATTCGGTGGGGGACATACCTGTCAGTTGTTTAAAACGCCTTGAAAACAGGTGCACGGTATCAAACCCCAGATACGCTGAAATTTGAGATATATTATGTCCACCCTCGCGAATCATTGATTTTGCAATATCAATTTTCATTTTAGCAAAATGGGTCATCATTCCCTCACCGATTTTTTCTTTAAACAGATTTTTCAGTGTGGTGGGGCTGACATTTAAGGCATCTGCAATTTGGGTAAAGCTCAGCTTTTCACAAACGTGATCTTGCAGAAAGGTTAGTGCATTGCTGAAAAGGTCCTGTTCCATCCCGCGCTTTAGTGTGGTGCTGTTTCGGCGGATGCCGTCAAAGTTACGGTAGAGTGAAATTAAAAGCTGCTCCAGTGCTATGGCAATCATTTGTTCTGAACCGAAAAACGCATTATCTCTGCGTGTCAGCTCTTTTAAAAATGTGTTTTCTAAAGGAGATGAAAAGCTGTGGACAGATTCACGAACAATGGTTGCCAAAAGATGCTTTTCAATGTCAGACATGGGCAAAATCCGTTTTTTGAAGAAGCTCATAGCAGGAGATTTGCAACTAAAGGTAATGACAACCAAATTCGGTGCAACAACCCCGTTGGCACGCAGATTGTGATATTCGTTAGGCTGATGAAAAACAGCTTGTCCCTGGGACAGAATGTGCTTTTCCTGATCCATATCAATTTCGATTTCACCTTTATCAACATATACAATCTCCCAAAAATTGTGGGTTTCACCTTTAAAGGAGTAGTCTTTTTCATATTCAAAATAGTGCACCGTGAAAATTTCATTCACCGTAAAAACACGTTTTAACTTGGTTGGTTTAAAGCTCATAAAAACACCTCTCCCTTTCTTTAAGTATAACACTAAAGCCTGCCTCGTGTAAAGTTTTTTGCGGTAATTTAATTGACATATGAGGAAAAATATGCTACCTTTATAATATCTTGATTTTTATGGGGGAGATTTTGATGTCCGTTTTATCATTAGTTGGCATTATTGTTGGTTTGGTCGCCTTAATTTTTTGGCGTACCGCGGTCATTCCATTGTGTGGGTGGCACCAGTGTGCGCAGTCATTGTTGCTGTTTTAGGTGGCCTGAATATTTTGGATGCCTACCTTGGGGATTACATAAAAGGTACAGCAGAGTATATCATTTCCTGGTTTCCGGCTTTCTTTTTAGGCGCTGTCTATGGAAAACTGATGGATATGACGGGTTCTGCCCGGTCGCTGGCAAATAAGCTTGTTTCGTTAATTGGTCCTAAATTTGCAGTACTGGCAGTTGTTTTGCCTTGCCTATTGATGACCTTTGGCGGCATCTCTTTGTTTGTTGTTGTGTTTGTTATCTATCCTATGGGTTATGCCATTTATCGTGAGGCTGACCTGCCGAGAACGCTTTTACCGGGCGCTATTGCCTTTGGTGCTTTTGGCATTACCATGACGGCTATTCCCGGAACGCCTCAGATACAAAACATTATTCCCACAAATTATTATGGCACAACGGCAGCAGCTGCACCTGTTATGGGTTTGGTTGCGGCTGTGCTCATTGCTGTGCCGGGATATGTATACTTAGAGTGGAGATGCAGACAGGCACGCAAAAAGGGTTTGCATTTTGAGGAAGACCCGAAGTTTGACGGGAATCAGGCAAATACATCACTGCCAGACTGGCATTGGCTTTGCGGTCTTTTGCCCCTTGTTGTGGTTGTGCTTATGCTGAATGTTCTGCCGGGCGTTTTAGAACGTGCGGGCATTGCAACCTGGTCTGCGAATCAGTCTATTGTTGTTGCCCTTGCAGCAGGTATTTTGCTCACCTGTCTTTTGAACATCCGCCAGTTTAAGGTGCTTTTGCCTGCTATTAATAATGGCGCTAACGGTTCTTTGACGGCAATTATGAACACGGCCTGTGCAGTTGGCTTTGGTTCTGTTGTGAAAGCTGTTCCCGGCTTTGCACTTTTAAAGAATGCGATGCTCAACATGCCCGGTTCAATCCTGTTTTCTGAGGCGGTTGCTGTTAATGTTTTAGCAGGTGCTACAGGCTCAGCATCCGGTGGTATGTCTATTGCACTTGAAGCTTTGGCGCCTCAATATCTTGAAAAAGCATTGGCTATCGGCTTAAGCCCTGAATACTTACAT
>JAZSJR010000040.1:0-2693 GCA_045534415.1 Clostridia bacterium | reverse complement strand
TTTTAACACAACAAAAACAAAAATGCAACACTTTTTTTAAAAAAATATAAAAAAATTTTTTGAGCCATAGAAATTGATTTTTTCTTTGAAAAAGACAAAAAAACACTTGACAAATATAATTAGTTAGGGTAAAATAGTATGAGTGTATAGGGGATAGCCTTTACACACGAAGAAACAGGAGTGAGCAAAGTGAGTAAAGATTTAAGCATTGCAATGCTTTATGATTTTTACGGCGAGCTATTAACGCCCAAACAGGCACAAGCCATTGATTTATATTATAATGAAGATTTATCCCTGGCTGAAATTGCAGAGCCTTTGGGAATTTCCCGTCAGGGCGTGCGTGATACCATTAAACGCGGCGAAAAACTCTTGTTTTCTATGGAAGAACGCTTAGGTTTGGTAAACCGCTTTATGAATCAGGAAGAGAAGCTTCAGGAGGTCATAAAGGACGTTATTTCCATGCATGAGTATGAACGGGCATATGTTCATTCGCAAAAACTTTCTGATGCTTTTTCTGAGCTTGAGGCAAAGCTTTCAGAATTGACGAAAGAACTGTAATTTTTGTAAAGGAGGCCATGACTGTGGCGTTTGAGAGTTTATCAGAAAAGCTGAGCATGGCTTTTAAAAAATTAAAGGGCAAGGGTGTTGTAACGGAAAAAGACTTGAAAGAGTCTATGCGTGAGATTAAACTGGCGCTCTTAGAGGCTGATGTTAACTTTAAAGTTGTAAAAGATTTTATCAGCCGTGTGTCTGAGCGTGCTGCAGGCAGCGCCGTTATGGAAAGCTTAACACCCGGTCAGCAGATTATTAAAATTGTAAATGATGAATTGACAATGCTGATGGGTTCAGAGCATGCCCGGATTGAATTTGGCAAGAAAAGCCCCACTGTGGTTATGATGGCAGGTCTTCAGGGTGCCGGTAAAACCACATTCTGTGCAAAGCTTGCCGGATATATGCGTAAAAAGCACAATAAGCGCCCCTTAATGGTTGCTTGTGATATTTATCGTCCTGCGGCTATCCGTCAGTTGGAGGTTGTGGGCAAACAGATTGACATTCCTGTATTTAAAATGGAAGAATGCAAAAATGCCGTGACCATTGCCAAAAGTGCCATTGAGCATGCAAAAAATTACGGGAACGATTTTGTTATCATAGATACCGCCGGTCGTCTGCACATTGATGATGTGCTGATGCAGGAACTTGAAGATATTAAAGCTACTGTAGAGCCTGAGGAAATCCTTTTGGTTATTGATGCAATGACCGGTCAGGATGCGGTAAACATTGCAGAGAGCTTTAATGAGCGTTTATCTGTTACCGGTGTGATTATGACCAAGCTTGATGGTGACACCCGTGGCGGTGCTGCACTTTCTGTCAAAGCTGTAACCGGAAAACCCATTAAGTTTGTGGGTGTTGGGGAAAAGCTTTCAGATATTGAAGAATTTCATCCTGACAGAATGTCATCTCGTATCTTAGGTAGCGGCGATGTGCTTTCGCTGATTGAAAAAGCAGAGCAGGCCATTGATGAAAAGTCGGCTGCAGCATTAGAGGAAAAGCTTCGCAACAATCAGTTCGATTTAGAAGACTTTTTAGAACAAATGCAGCAGATGAAGAAAATGGGTCCTCTGTCTCAGCTTATTAAAATGGTCCCCGGTGTTGATTCAAAGGCGCTGGAGGGCGTAGATTTAGACGATGGGCGTATGGAGCGGGTGGAAGCAATCATCCGGTCTATGACTAAAAAAGAACGTCATAATCCTTCCATCATCAACGCCAGCCGCAGAAAGCGTATTGCGGCAGGTAGCGGCACTACCGTGCATGATGTTAATCTTTTGCTCCGCCAGTTTGAGCAGATGCAGAAGATGATGAAGCAGTTCTCAGGCGGTGCTATGGGCCGCATGCTGAAACGAAAGAAAAAACGTTAAATCACCAAGTGGTTTATATAGAATTGTGAAATAATTAGGAGGTGAAATAGATGGCAGTTAAAATCAGACTGAGAAGAATGGGTGCGAAAAAGGCTCCTTTTTACAGAGTTGTTGTAGCTGATTCCAGATACCCCAGAGATGGTAGATTCATCGAAGAAATCGGAACATACAATCCGCTGACAAGCCCTTCTGAAATTAAGATTGATGCTGAAAAAGCACAGAAATGGTTAGGTAACGGCGCACAGCCCACTGATACTGTTAAAGGTCTCTTAAAGAAGAGCGGTATTATCCAGTAATCAGGCTTATCTCAATCAAGTAGGAGGCTCACAACATGAAAGAATTGTTGGAAGTGATTGCGAAATCCTTGGTTGATTATCCCGAGTCGGTTGATGTAACCGAAAAAGCAGGCGACGAGGCTGTAACCTTAGAATTGCGCGTTGCTGAGGGAGATATGGGCAAGGTTATCGGCAAAAGAGGCAGAATTGCACAGTCTATCCGTAAGGTTATGCAGGCAGCTGCCAGCCGCGAGAACAAAAAAGTTATCGTGGAGATTATATAAAAAGAGTGTAGCAAAATTGCTACACTCTTTTTTTGTATAACGAAAACCACGCCATTGTGGCGTGGTTCAAAAAAGGCTAACCGATGACTAGAAATAAACCTAAAAAGACGTTGATAAGTTTAGTTGTCTAGAAATGTTGAAAATTTAGCAAATTTATTTTGTGAGAAAAGCCTCCCTTGCCTAAAGGGAGGGGGACCACCGAAGGTGGTGGAGGGATT
>JAZSJR010000124.1:0-6433 GCA_045534415.1 Clostridia bacterium | reverse complement strand
CCGATAATCGGGTCTAAAACCCCTAAGCCTAAAGCAACCATCAGTACAATCCAGCCTAAGTGTTCATAGCGCATAATGTCCATATACAGGTTGTGGGGCAAAAGAGGCAACAGAATCTTTGAGCCATCTAAGGGTGGAATGGGAATCAGATTGAAAACACCCAAACCGATATTTAAAAACACGACAATGCTGATGAGTTGCACAACAATTTCAGATACAATGTGCCCATAAGGCAAAAGGTTTGCCATTGTCAAAATTTTAAAAATAACAAGTCCTAAAAAAGCCATAATAAAGTTTGACAGTGGCCCTGCAAGGGAAACCAGTGCCATGTCGCGCTTAGGCTTTTTAAAATACATAGGATTCACCAGAACCGGTTTTGCCCAGCCGAAGCCAAATATCAAAAGACACAGAGCACCAAAAGGGTCTAAATGTCTGAGGGGGTTTAAAGAAAGCCGCCCCATTGCCTTGGCGGTTTTATCCCCCAGCAGATAGGCCGCAAAACCGTGGCACATTTCGTGAACTGAAATGGCTAGCAAAACAGCAACGACACGAATTAAAATGTTAACAATATCAAAATTGCCCAGTCTGAACAAAACATCACTTCCTGATTTTCATTACACTGCTTTTATTATACTAAATATTGTGGTATCTGTAAAGTGCTGCCACAAAAAATTCATAATATTTCTATAATTTATTACTGTTTAACACTTGTGTATACATCTGCCACTTCTGTAATTGTCATAAAGGCGCTTGGGTCAATGTCATGGGCAATTTCCTTAACATTTGGAATTTGAAAGCGGTTCACAATGAAGTAAACTGCTGTTTTTGCCTGCCCGGAGTAATGGCCTTTTGCAAGAAACTGTGTCACACCGCTTTCATACTCTTCACATAAAGCGTCACAAATTTCATCTGCCTTATCTGTGATAATCATCATCGCCTTAGAGCGGTCAAGACCTTCAACGATAAAGTCAATCGTCTTAAGACCGGCACCATATGTGACAATAGAATAAAGGGGCAGAATCCAGCTACCTAAAACAATGCCGCTGATGATGTACAAAATCACATTATACACCATAACAAAGGTGCCAACCGTAACTCCCAGCCGTTTTGCAAAAATGACAGACATAACTTCAACACCGTCAATGGCACCGCCTAACCGAATGGTCAGACCGCTACCGATACCGGAAATGAGGCCCCCAAACAGTGAGCAAAGGAGCAAATCCTGCCCTGCCAGGGGCGAGGACAAGGTAACATCAATAGGAATTACATCCGTAATCAGATAAGCTCCTAAAGCGTACATACAAACCGTAAACAAGGAGTAAATAGTGAAATTACGGCCCTGCTTTTTGTAGCCGTATAAAAATAAAGGAAAGTTTAATATCAGCAGAAAAACTGACAACGGAAGCGGTGTAATCTGGGATAACAGCATAGAGGTTCCGGAGATGCCGCTGTCGTATAATTTAACTGGTGCCAAAAAAACCGTAATGCCAAAGGCATTAATAAATCCCGCAATGGCAAGACCGATAAAATGGCTTAGTTTTAATTTGTGTTCGTGATGATTTCTATGTTGCTTCATTGTCATTCTCCTTACTACGTATGAGATATCCGGCACTTAACAATTGCTTCTGTAACATCTGTTAAAACCAGTTCCTCGTTTTGATTATATGCTTTGAGGGTAATTTCAACAATGCCGTTTTTCTCATTTCGTCGTGTCTTGCCGGTCACCTCTGCCGTTGCCGTTAAAACATCCTCCGCAAAAACAGGCTTGTGCCACTCAATTTTTGTTGACTTGCCTGCTAAAAGCTCTGACGCAAATAAATCAACTTCCAGGTACTTTGCCCACACTGCCATAAAGGACATAACACCCGGTGCAATCAGCCTGCCAAAGGGTGTACCCTTTGCATAGTTCTCGTCGGTATGTAGGGGGATGTTGTCGTATTCCTTAGCAAAAGCAATCATTTTATCTTTCTCTATGACCGCCGGTGGGATTTCTATGATTGTATGCAAAGCTATATCTTCAAAGTACATAGGATTCTCCTTTTTTCTGTCTGGCAACTTCTTTGGAGTAAATACAACCGCAATAATCCTGCCGATACAAATTAAATTCTTTTGAAAGAGTGCAGGAACGCTTGTACCCCTCTCCTTTTTTAAAATCTGAAACAAGGTATGTTACACCATATTTCTCAGCTAATTCCTGCCCGATTTCATTCAGCCACCGAGCATTTTTATAAGGACTGATTGATAAAGTTGTGGTTACATAATCAAATCCCTTTTCTTTTGCATAAGAAACGGATTTACAGAGCCGCAAGCGATAGCACTTTTCACAACGGACACCACCCTCAGGCAGATCTTCCATACCTTTTGCAATGGCGTAAAACTCCTCAGGATTATAAGTTGGCGACACAACATTGATTTCCTGCATCTCCATGAGTTCTGTCAGACGCCGGAGTTCATCAAGCCGGAACAAAAACTCACTTTCAGGGGCAATGTTGGGATTATAAAAATATAGTGTGATATCAAAATGCTGATGCAAAAGTTCTAAAACTGCGCTGGAGCAAGGAGCACAGCAGGCATGAAGCAACAGCGTTGGCTTATTCTCCCGGGTAGCTATTTTTTCTATTTCCTTTTCCATCAGCTTTTTATAATTAACCTTTTCCGGCATAATTCATAATCCTTTCGTTACGCCCTGTCACAATTCCACTCCACTATTTCCAGCAATCTACCTCGTGAGGCAGGTCTATATCTTTTGCTTTAAAGGTGATTTCGCCACCCTCTTTTTTCTTTTTGTCATAATCAGAAAGAGCACGAAGAGCATATTTCCCTAAAATGATAATCACAGGGATATTGATAATAGTCATAGCACCCATAGTGATATCTGCCACACCCCACAAAAGGTCAGCAGATAAGCCGGCACCTAAAAAGATAACCAAACTAGCCAAAATATAATACAAGCTTTGGGTTGTTTTACCCGGCTTGCGACCCAGCATAAAGAAAACGCTTTGGTCAACATAATACAAGTTCCCCAAAAGAGTGGTAAAGGCAAACAAAATCATAGCAACCGTAATGAATACAGGACCGAAATTACCCAATGTGGCAGTCATTGCCTGCTGAACATAAGGCGCACCAGAAAGCTCTGCTGTTGGCTCTACACCGGAACTCATACACATAAAGGCGGTTGCCGAACAAACCAGGAGGGTGTCTATAAAGACAGATAAAATCTGCACCAGTCCCTGCTTGATGGGATGGCTTACATCTGCTGAGGCTGAAGCGTTGGGTGCTGAACCGACACCGGCTTCGTTACTGAACAAACCTCTCTTAATGCCATACATAACACAAGAACCGGAAAAACCGCCAAAAATGGCAGAAAAGTCAAAGGCTTCTGTAAAAATTCTTGCAAAAATGCCGGGCAAAGTCTGAACATTTAAAAGGACGATGAAAAGTGCTACAGCAATATAGGCAAGACCCATCACAGGTACTAAAACACCAGTAATTTTTACAATGCGCTTACCCCCGCCAAATAAACAATAACAAACCAGCAGTGCCAACATAAGACCAACCACCCAAGGGGTTGTTTCTGCATTGTAAAAACTATAGGACGAAAAGGTTGATTGCAGGTTGTAAGACGCCAGCATATTAAACCCAATGCCATAAGTTAAAATTAAAAAGATGGAAAAAACCACAGCCAGGACTCTTGAATGGCAACCGGTTTCAATGTAATAAGCCGGGCCACCATACCAACCGTCAGGACCTTTTCTTTTATATATCTGCGCCAGGGTGCTTTCAATCAAAGCAGAAGCACTGCCAATAATGGCAATGACCCACATCCAAAAAACAGACCCAAAGCCACCCAGACAAATTGCGGTAGAAACACCAATGATGTTGCCTGTTCCTACTCGAGATGCAGTGGAAACCATTAACGCCTGAAAGGATGAAACGGCATTTTTACCTGCCGGTTTTTCCCCAACAGCCTTAATTTGCTGTGGGAATAGGCGGAACGGCGCAAATTTTGTCCGCACCGTAAAATATAACCCTGAAAAGAGCAAAATGATAATAAGCACATAGGTATACAGTGCATCATTCACGTTTTCTACAGCCAAATTGACCATAGAAGGAATGGCTTGCACAAAGTTTAAAACAGCCTCCATTAAAACACAACCTTCTCTAATTTTTTCTCCATATTTTATTGTACCATAAATGCAACAAAAATAAAAGGTTTCATTTAATTTTTTTTGTTACATCTTGTCTTTCCCCTTCATTGACAAACAGCCATGCGGGTGCTATAATGACCATAACAGAGTTCTTTTAAGAGGGTGAGCAGCATGATTTTAACAATTGACATTGGTAACACCAACATTGTCCTCGGCGGTTTTACAGATGACACGCTGTCCTTTGTGGCACGTATTGCAACAAACGCATCAAAAACCGAGGATGAATATGCTACAAAAATCGGTAGCGTATTAAGACTCCACGGCATTGACAAAACAACAGTTCAAGGCGCCATTATCGCCTCTGTTGTGCCACCACTGAATTCTGTGATGAAAGAGGCAATCAAAATGGCTTATGGTGTAGATGCTATTTTGGTTGGCCCCGGCATCAAAACCGGCATTAACATTCATTGTGACAACCCTGCCTCAGTGGGTGCCGATTTAATTTGTGCCTGCGTGGCAACGCACCATATTTACGGTAGTCCCTCTTTAATTGTGGATATGGGTACCGCCACCAAAATTATGATGATGGATAAAACCGGCGCTTTCTGCGGCGCTTCTATCATTCCCGGTGTGAACATTGGTTTAAAGGCTCTGGCAAGCGGTACAGCTCAGCTTCCGCAAATTAGTTTGGAAGCACCTGCCTCTGTTGTTGGTAAAAACACTGTTGATTGTATGCGTTCCGGAGTTGTGTTTGGAAACGCCAGCATGATTGACGGCATGATTGACCGGTTTAACGAAGCTGCAGGAGAAGAGTTAAAGGTATACGCCACCGGCGGGCTTGCACCTACAATTTTATCTCATTGCAAGCATAACATTACTTTAGATAATGATTTAGTCTTAAAAGGCTTAAATATTCTGTATAAAAAAAATAAATAACGTTGTTATCTATCCCCTCGGGGAAGATATAAATTTATTTGCGTTGCACCCTTTGCGGGCGACAGCAAGGAGGAATTTTTATGGAAACAACAAAAAACAGAATGTCAACCAAGACCTTGGTCTTAGGCGCTGTCATGACGGCACTGGTTATAGTGTTTCAGTTATTGGCAACCTACACCACCTTTTTCGGCCCCTTTTCAACCGCTATGGCTCTGATTCCTATTGTAATCGGTGCTGCGTTGTGTGGTGCCGGAATCGGAACGTGGCTTGGATTGGTGTTCGCTATTGTCGTACTGGCTACAGGAGGAGCAAATCTCTTTTTTGCGTATGACGTTCCCGGAACATTCATTACCGTTCTTGTAAAAGGTATGGCTTGCGGTCTTGTTGCCGGAATGGTTTACACCGCATTTGAAAAGAAAAGCCGCTTTTTAGCAGTTGTACTGGCAGCTATTGCCTGCCCTGTGACAAATACCGCGGTCTTTTTGGCGGGCTGTTATGTCTTTTTTATGGATAGCGCAAACCAAATAGCCACCGCTGTTGGTATTGAGGCTGCCGGTATGGGAGTTTTCTGGGCGCTGGCTATGGCAAACTTTTTACTGGAGCTTGCTACAAACATTGTCCTTAGTCCCGCAGTTGTCAGACTGCTGAATATTCGTAAAAAACAAAGCTGAATATAGGTAGGAGGTTGCTATATGCAACCTCTTATTTTTCCCAAATGAATTGACAAGTAAACCCATTGAGTATATAATTAAAAGTGCACAACAGCATCAGTTCCGGCAGTAGCGATACTGGTGATTTATCTTGCATATTTAGATGAATTTTACTACACGGGCGACAGAATGACTTACAACAATGACGAAATAGCAAGCGTCCGTTTAAAAAAAATAATTACATACCAGAGGTGGATTATTATGCAGCTTTTAGTGTTAGTTTTAAACAAGGTTGAAGTGTTAGAAGAGCTTTTAACACAAATGGTGTCAGGTGGCATTTCCGGTGCCACAATTTTGAATAGCACCGGTATGGCAACTGCCTTGATGAATTCAGAAGAGGATGTACCTCTGTTTGGCATTCTGCGAAAGGTTTTAAATCCTGACCGTGTTGAAAGCAAAACCATTTTCACCGTTTTAAAAGATGAACAGATTGAAACAGCCAAAGAGATTATCAACCGCGTTACAGGCGGTCTTTCCAATCCCAACACCGGCATTTTGTTCACTCTTCCCATTAACTCTGTTGAAGGACTGGTGAAATAAAAAATGCAAATGAGTATCTTATGGTATTTGGCTATCATCATTTTTGCCGGCATTTTCTGTGGCAGATTGGTAAAGCTCATTAAGCTTCCGAACGTTACC
>JAZSJR010000069.1:0-11594 GCA_045534415.1 Clostridia bacterium | reverse complement strand
GTACCACCGGTACCCATGGTCATCTTAGTTCCTGCTGCTCCGCCACTGCAAGCAACCAAAGCAAAAACCATCATTAGGGCTAAACCCATCGCTAAAATCTTTTTCATTAAAATTTACCTCCTTGTTTTAAAAAACATAATTATTGTATATTATACAACATATCTCATTATTTTTCAAGCATTATTTCACTGAAAATCCTAGAACCGATGTTCAATGATTTCGTTATGTTTGTCGTTAAACTGACTTCTTACGATAAAACTGTGTACAAAAAAGTAGCGGTGCTGCGGCGCCGCTACTTTTTATTTCACATCTGATTTATCTTTTTTAAACAATCCGTTTCCCTTCAGATTAAGTCCATTCTTTCTCCATACATAACGAAGCTGTTTTTTATGGTGACAAAGCTTTTCAGCGCATCTGGCGCAGGAAAGATGACCATTTGTTGCCTCGCAAAACCGCTCCGGATGCGACCTGACTGCTATTTCCCAACAGAGTAATAAAACAAGAGCAACCAAGAGCAAAGACCAACTATAATAGTTTTTAATAAAGATAAACGGTGTAAACATCATTGCATAATCCCAGTTATAAATCCGGCAGGTGCCGCAGCATTTATTATGCAAAAACCAGGTCTGAAACGGACAGAAATACAATATGCAAATGATATCACATACAGAATAGCACAAGGCAAGCAAGACCATAATTCCGGTATCAATGATTCCGCCAAGGTATAGAAGCGCAAACACTGCATTTAAACCAATCCACGCCACCGCCGATATAAAGGTCCCAAGCCACGCTTTGGGGTAACGAGGCATGTTTTTAATTTCTGTTGCTTCAAAATTACGGGCAAACTGCTTTTGACATCCCATACTTTCATGCTTTGATGGAAAAAATCGTAATATCATCTCAACAAAAAAACAAAGCCAGATAAAGCCTAACAGCAGGTGGTTTTCTTCCAAACCGCCAAACAGCTTCCCTGTATTCATAATGCGGTTATATAAGTAAATGCCGGTTGCAGACAAAAACAGGCATGAGCGAAAAACAAATTTCACATAGTGCAGCAAAACAATTTTTGACATAGAATGCTTTTTCATTTTTCTCTGCTCCATCTTAACACACCTTTCATGTATCTGAATCATAAACCCTAATTTGTAATAAAAAAGCCATCACAAACTGTGATAGCTTTTAAAATTTGACTAACTTTACTGCTCCGTCGCCTGTTCCTGACAAATTTCCGATAAAGATTTAGAAACAGAATGCTTAATTGGCTCCCATTTAACACGTTTAAACAACGCAATAATTGAAATGGGCACATAGGTCAGCATGAAGAGCGGAAACGTAAGAATATACGCAATCTTTTTAACTTTTGAACAGTGAATTTGCTTCCATTCCGTAATGGTTGTAATGGCACCCAGCAGCAGGAAAATAGTAAAAAAGCTGAGTACTGTCTGACCTAAGGTTTCCAAAAGCATGGGCCATTCTGCCGATTGCCCGAAAATACCAACGGGAATAGATGCCATATTTATAATGACACTCAAAAGCGTTAACAGCATTGCCGGACACAATGTCATCAGCATATCAAAGCACGCAAAACGACCTTTAAAACTATTCTTAATTAATTGCTTACCATATTTCATAAATACCTGGTAAAACCCTCTGGACCAACGCAGGCGCTGAATATATGACTGATAAAATTTTGTGGGCTGTTCATCATACAACACTGCTTTATCGCAGTAACCAATGGTTTCACCATTCACAATGCAATCCGTGGTAAACTCAATGTCTTCTGTTAAAAGATGATGAACCCAACCGCCGTTTTGCTCAATAACCTCTGCACTGACTAAAAAGCCCGTACCGGAAATAGCACTGCTGGTTCCCAAAATCATTCGGGAGTTATTGAGAAACCGCGCTTCTCTTAAAAACCAAAGAGAATAGCCTGCTGTAATCCAGTTTTCACCATAGTTTTTAGAATTACGATAGCTGGTAATCACACGATAGGCATTGTCAAACAGCTTGTTCATTTCCTCAACAAAAGTCGGAGCAACAACATTATCTGCATCAAAGATAATATATGCCTCATACTGCTTTTCGGCATGGTCCTTCTTAATCGAGTCAAAGAGCCAATCTAAGGCATAGCCTTTGCCGACCTGTTCCTGATTAAACCGTTCATACACAATAGCACCGGCATTCCGTGCCACCTGTGCTGTACAATCGGTGCAATTATCTGCTACGACAAAAACATCAATCAAATCCTGGGGATATGTTTGTTTTTGTATACTGCTAATCAGATTACCAATAACATTTGATTCATTGCGGGCTGAAATAACAACCGCATAACGATGATTATTCTCTGCCACATAGGATTTTGATTTTTTAAACAATCCAACAAATACATACACAAACTGATAGAAATAGCAAAGTGTAAATACCAGTGAAATAGCAAGGTTTAAAAAAGCAATAATTTTCATATTATTCCCTCATTTGCATTTTTACACAATACAGTATGGAACCACTTTTACAATATATGACATACTAAACATTTCCAAAGAAAAATCCGAACACCAACAAGGTGGTCGGATTTGTGGTGCCGCTGACCGGACTTGAACCGGTACGGGATTGCTCCCACGGGATTTTAAGTCCCGGGTGTCTGCCAATTCCACCACAGCGGCATAACCAAAAACAAATGATATTCTGTTTACGACTTTACAAGTATATCACGATTCTTTTTCTTTGTCAAGCATTTTTCAAAGAAATTTTCTCACCCGTTTTTGATATATAAGAATTTGAAATTAACTCCCTTTAAAATTACTGTACCATTCCTAAAAGGCTGTCAAATTCTGCCCGTGAACTAATGGGATATGTGCCAATTAATGTTCCGCCACAGCTGCCTGTTGCCCACATGGTAATCTGCCCGGCATCACTCTTTTCATATAATGTTACAGTAATGGGCTTATCCAGATACTGGGTAACCCCATAACGTTTTGCATAAGGCATAACAGAAACCATTTTTCCGGTTTTTGGATGACGAACCAAGGAAGAACCGGACACCACAACCGTTGTGCTGGTAATAACCCTTGTTCCATCTACGCCGTAGCCGGAGCTTTCCGCTGTGGGCGGCGTTATTTTGGGGATATTGTCTGTAAACGTCTCAAAGTCTTTTATATTGGCTGCAAACTGACGAATGTCTTTTTCTTCAAATTGTTTTTCAACAACTGCACGTTCATATTTGAGCGTATAAACCGTCTCCCCGGTTCTGACATCAAACTGAATCCAATCTACATTCGTTACCAAACTGAAGAGGACTAATGCATTCTGATAAAACGCCTTTTCTTCCAATTCGTTTTCAATAATGTAAGTTTCGGGCTTATCCAAAACATAGCGCAAAACCAAACCGAAGGGCTCTTCTTCGGTTTTTAGAGCAATGCCCTCCATGGTTACATGCGCCGGAATGGTCTTCTGCACCAAATCTGTAACATTGCTGTTATCCCCAATGACGGTGTCTTTGTAGGCAAGCAATGCTTCTTTATTCTCGGCATATGCGTTGTAGGGCGCTTCCAAAATCATAACCCCATCTGCATAATACCGGGTATAGTTCTCCTCAGCAGAAGCTTCTCTTGTAATCTCTCTGAGCAATTTGGGATTATTTTTATAGTAGTATAAACCGTCTTCATTTCGCTCATAAGTATACAGTTTCTTTTCTCCACCACCTACAAACAGATAATACCAGGTATGGACAGTTCTTTCTTCCTCTCCTGCCTCACAAGACAAAATGTGTAAGCCGGAAGCCTTGTCGGCAGGCTGCTCTGTGCTTGCCTTAATGAGTCTGTCGAGTCGGCTCAGGTGATATGCATATACCGTTGTGTCTCGCCGCACGGTATACACCGCCTGCTCGTAAAATTCCTCTGTCAACTCTTCCACCGGTTTTTCCGGCAGATTTGTTCCCATTTTAGGCAAACTCACATATTTTAAAATTCGTTGTGCAGTTCTTGTGCTCACATTTTTCAAGTTCAAAACAGCCTGATACGGTGGAAGATTCGGCAAATCATCAAACACGTACTGGCAAATTTCATCCTCACCAGCATCAAAGCGAATTTCATATACCTTTGTGGCATATTTATCTGATTCTCGCACGGCAGGATTCTCAGGCGCATATCCCAAAATTCCCGGAATTTCTACAATCTCATAATCACGGTACATTAAATGAAAACTGCCCACTGCCTCGTCCCCATCTTTAAAAACCAAGTGTCCATCCTCAGAAGACGCAATCCAATCATGGGGTATCATTAAAGAATATCCATCCAGCAAAACCGTTTGATAGCGGCTTCCATTGATTAGAAAAACACTGATTAAAACAACCAAAATTACACAAATTGTAACTGCGCAAGCAAGAATTTTTTTATTTTTAAACATAACTGCCTCCAAAATGCTATGTAATAATCCAGTTTCATTGTAACACATTTTTTAATTATATTCAATAAATTTTTTATGAACAAAATGATTTTTAAAAAGCCTGCATAAATATCGGGTTTTTATGAAAAAACTTTGACTTTTTGCCGAAAATAGGGTACAATATATAAAGGTATGTTTACACAAAAGGAGATACAAAAATGGCATTGGAACAGATTTATATAAAAGGCGCAAAAGAGCATAATTTAAAAAATATTGATGTCACCATCCCCCGTGATAAGCTGGTTGTTTTTACTGGTTTGTCCGGTTCCGGCAAGTCCTCTTTGGCTTTTGACACCATTTATGCTGAGGGTCAGCGCCGCTATATGGAATCCCTATCTTCCTATGCACGCCAGTTTTTAGGGTTAATGGAAAAGCCGGATGTAGAATTAATTGAAGGTCTTTCCCCTGCCATCAGCATTGACCAAAAAACCACAAGCAAAAATCCCCGCTCTACAGTAGGAACGGTCACTGAGATTTATGACTATCTCCGTCTGTTATATGCCCGCGTGGGCGTGCCCCATTGTCCTAAATGCGGCAAAGAAATTAAAAAGCAGACCATTGACCAGATTGTTGACCAGGTTATGCTTTTGCCTGAGAAAACAAAGTTTCAGATTTTGGCACCTGTCATCCGTGGCAAAAAAGGTGAACATCAAAAGCTGTTTGATGATGCAAAGCGGGGCGGTTTTGTCCGCGTCCGTGTAGATGGCATCTTATATGATTTATCTGAAAAAATCAGCCTTGATAAAAACAAAAAGCACAACATTGAAATCGTTGTTGACCGTTTGGTCTCAGGCGGTGACCACAAAAAACGTCTTGCCGATTCTTTAGAAACCGCACTTTCACTGGCAAACGGATTGGTTTTAATTGATGTTATCGACGGTGAGGAAATGCTCTTTTCTGAAAACTATGCCTGTGATGATTGCGGCATCAGCATGGAAGAGCTTGCGCCCCGTATGTTTTCTTTTAACAGCCCCTTTGGTGCCTGTCCGGATTGTGCCGGTCTTGGCAATCAGATGAAAATTGACCCTGAGCTGGTCATCGACTTTAACAAATCCTTAAACGAGGGTGCTGTGTCTGCCATCGGTTGGGGCAATGCTGATAATACTGAAAGCGTATCTTACATGTATTTCTCAGCCCTTGCTGACCGGTATAACTTTTCATTAGACACTAAATTCAAGGAACTGCCCCAAGAGGTGCAGGATGTTTTGCTCTATGGCACCCGAGGTGAAAAGCTTGATTTATCCTACGAGCGGTCTTATGGTACTGCCAGCTACCGTGCGGCATTTGAGGGCATCATCCGCAATTTGGAACGTCGCTATAATGATACCTCCAGTGAATATATGAAAGCTGAATATGAAAAGCTGATGACCACCAAAGCCTGCCCCACCTGTAGTGGCAAGCGTTTAAAACCTGAAGCTCTTGCTGTTACCGTGGGTGGCTTGAACATTTGGGAACTGACCCAGCTTTCCATTTATGAAACGAGGGACTTTTTCAAAGAACTTTCCCTGTCTGAGCGTGATTTTTCCATCGCCAGACTCATTTTAAAAGAAATCAACGCCCGCCTGGGCTTTTTGGTAGATGTAGGCCTTGGCTACCTGACCTTATCCCGTGCCGCAGGCTCTTTGTCCGGCGGTGAGGCGCAGCGCATCCGCTTGGCAACCCAGATAGGCTCCAGCCTGATGGGTGTTCTCTACATTTTAGACGAGCCTTCCATTGGTCTGCATCAGCGGGATAACGACAGACTGCTTGAAACCTTAAAACGCCTCCGTGATTTAGGTAACACCTTAATTGTGGTTGAGCACGACGCAGACACCATGTTTGCCGCAGACCACATTGTAGACATTGGTCCCGGTGCTGGTGTCCATGGGGGCTATATTGTGGCAGAGGGTACTGTGGAAGAAATTATGGCAAATGAAAACTCCATTACCGGCGATTACCTCTCCGGCCGAAAGGAAATCCCCGTACCTGCTGAAAGACGGCCTGGCAACGGTAACTTCTTAAAAGTCCGGGGTGCTGCCCAAAACAACTTAAAAAATGTTGATGTAGATATCCCCCTTGGCACATTTTGTGCCGTTACCGGTGTATCCGGTTCCGGTAAATCATCTTTAGTAAACGAAATTATTCATAAATATTTGGCTCGGGAACTTAACAATGCCCATATGGTGCCAGGTAAGGTAGATGAAATCTCCGGCCTTGAGCATCTTGATAAGGTTATTGATATTGACCAGTCCCCCATCGGTAGAACACCCCGCTCCAATCCGGCAACTTACACCGGTGTGTTTTCTGACATCCGCGAGGTTTTTGCCGCTTCAACCGAAGCCAAAATCCGTGGCTACAAAGCAGGTCGCTTCAGCTTTAACGTAAAAGGTGGCAGATGCGAAGCCTGCAGTGGTGATGGTATTATTAAAATTGAAATGCACTTTTTGCCGGATATTTATGTTCCCTGTGAAGTCTGCAAGGGAAAGCGTTATAATCGTGAAACTCTGGACGTAAAATATAAAGGTAAAAACATTCACGAAGTGCTTGATATGACCGCAGAAGAGGCACTGGAGTTCTTTAAAAATCTGCCGAAAATCCAGCGTAAAATGCAAACTCTTTGCGACGTTGGTTTATCCTATGTTAAAATCGGTCAACCCTCAACACAGCTTTCCGGCGGTGAAGCACAGCGCGTGAAACTTTCTACTGAACTTTCTAAGCGCAGCACCGGAAAAACCATCTATATTTTAGATGAACCCACCACCGGTCTGCACACAGCAGATGTTCACAAGCTCTTAGAAGTGCTGCAGCGTCTTGTGGATGCCGGCAACACCGTGCTTGTCATTGAGCACAACTTAGATGTAATTAAATCTGCAGACTATATCATTGACTTAGGCCCTGAGGGAGGGGACGCCGGCGGTCAGATTATCGCAACAGGCACACCGGAAGAAATTTGCAAGTGCAAAGAGTCTTACACCGGACAATATTTAAAAAAAGAACTTGAAAAAGCAAAGAAATAAGGTGACGGGATGCATAAAAAAAAGCCTGAAAAAACATTTGTCAGCTGCATCGTGGCTGCCGCAGGAAAAGGCAGCCGGATGCAGGCAGAACTAAATAAAATCTTTCTCGAATTTTGTGGCACGCCGGTTTTGGCGCACACTCTGTCTGCACTGGAGCGCTCTAAAGAGATTGACGAAATCATTATTGTTACATCAGAATGCGACCTGTTAGGCTGCAAGGACATCGCTGAAGAATATGGCATCTCCAAAGTTGCCGCCATCACTGTAGGCGGCAAGGAACGGCAGGATTCCGTTCGTAACGCCCTACAGGAAGTGTCAGAAAAAGCAGACCTGATTTTAATTCACGATGCTGCCCGCCCGCTATTAACCGAAACCGTGATTCAGGATGTTATTGACAATGTCCGCTCCTTTGGTGCTGCTGCACCGGGTGTGCCCTGCAAAAACACCTTAAAACTTGCAGACTCCGATGGTTTTATTGCGGATACCCCTGACAGAAGCCTTTTATATGAAATCCAAACACCTCAGGGTTTTACCCGGGATGTGATTATGCAAGCTCACGAAAACGCAGTTCAAAAAGGCTTAGCCGGCACAGATGATTGCTTTTTAGCCGAACAAATCGGTCAAAAGGTCAAAATTTCAAAGGGCGATTACCGTAACATCAAAGTCACCACACCGGAAGATTTAGAGATTGCAGCACTGCTGTATGAAACTTTGTAAAAGAAACTATACATAAGAAGGAGAATCACAATGCCTGATTTAAGAATCGGTCACGGTTATGATGTGCACCGTTTTTGTAATGACCGCCCCCTGATACTGGGCGGAGTTAATATCCCTCATTCCCAAGGTCTTTTAGGCCACTCTGATGCCGATGTACTGCTCCACGCATTAATGGATGCGATGCTGGGCGCACTGGCATTGGGTGACATTGGCAAGCACTTCCCCGATACTGACGAAACCTTTCGCGGTGCTGACAGCTTAGAGCTTTTAAAAAAGACATATGAGCTTTGCAGAGAAAACGGCTATCTAGTGCACAACGCAGATGTCACTGTAATTGCACAAGTACCTAAACTGGCACCCTATATTGATGAAATGCGTGCCATCATCGCCCGGGTTTTAGGCAGACCGGTTTCCTTTATTTCCATCAAGGCAACCACCACTGAAAAACTTGGCTTCGAGGGTCGATGCGAGGGCATTAGTTGCCATGCTGTTTGCCTAATGAAAAATTTCGCATAAATCTTGCTATTTTGCCATCTGTTTGGTATAATAAAATCCGTAGCTTTGCTCCCTGCTGTCAGTGGGGCATGCAAAGCAGTATCTTTTCTGAGAGGAGGGGCTTTTATGTTTAAAAACATGCGTGCCGATATCAAAGCCATCAGAGAGCGTGACCCGGCTGCCCGCAGCAGTGCAGAAGTCTTTTTTATGTATTCAGGATTTCACGCAGTCTGTTGGCATCGTTTTGCGCACCGATGTTACCGCCACCGTTTGTTTGGTCTTGCCCGCTTCATTTCTCAGATGAACCGTTTTTTCACCGGTATTGAAATTCACCCCGGTGCAAAAATCGGCAGAGGCTTGTTTATCGACCATGGTATGGGTGTTGTCATTGGTGAAACCACAGAAATTGGTGATAACTGTACCCTGTATCAGGGCGTAACCTTAGGCGGTACCGGTAAAGAAACCGGCAAACGTCACCCCACGTTGGGCAACAATGTTATGGTTGGCAGTGGTGCCAAGGTGCTTGGCCCCTTTACCGTAGGTGATAATTCAAAAATTGCAGCAGGTGCTGTGGTTTTAAACGAAGTGCCTCCAAACTCCACATGTGTGGGTGTTCCGGCACGAATTGTTAAAATCAATCACAAACGTGTCAGTGACCTTGACCAGGTTCACATTCCCGACCCGGTATCACAAGAACTTTGCCGCTTGCAGGCACAACTTGAACGATTAGAAAAAAAGCTGGCAGAATGCAGCCAAGCATCAAGCGATACAGAATAAAAAGGATGGTTAGCATATGAAAATTTATAACACTATGACCCGTAAAAAAGAGGAATTTATTCCCTTAACCCCCGGCGAGGTTAAAATGTACTCCTGCGGCCCTACCGTATATAACTACTTCCACATCGGTAACGCCCGCCCCTTTATCATTTTCGATACTCTGCGCCGTTATTTTGAATATCGTGGCTATGAGGTTAAATTTGTACAGAACTTCACTGATATTGATGATAAAATGATTAAAAATGCCAATGAACAAGGCGTAACCGTTCGTGAACTGGCAGACCGCTTCATTGAAGAATATTTTAAAGATGCAAAAGGTCTTGCCATCCGTGAGGCATCTATTCACCCTCGTGCAACGGACAACATTGATGCCATCATCAGCACCATCTCTGCTCTGATTGAGAAAGGCTTTGCTTATGAATCAGAGGGCGATGTTTATTTTGAAACCAATCGTTTTTCTGAATACGGCAAGCTCTCCGGCCAGCCTTTAGAGGATCTCGCTGCCGGTGCCAGAATTGATGTAGATGACAGAAAGAAAAATCCCATGGACTTTGCACTGTGGAAAAATAAAAAAGAGGGTGAACCCGCTTGGCAGAGCCCCTGGGGCGAAGGTCGTCCCGGCTGGCACATTGAATGTTCTGCTATGGTAAACCGCTATCTGGGCGAAACCATTGACATTCACTCCGGCGGTCAGGACTTAATCTTCCCCCACCATGAAAACGAGATTGCACAGAGTGAATGTGCAACCGGAAAACCCTTTGCTCGTTACTGGATGCATAATGGTTACATCAACGTTAATAACGAAAAAATGGCAAAATCCAAGGGCAACTTCTTCACCGTGCGTGATGTAGCGCAGAAGTATGACTATGAAGTCATTCGTTTCTTCATGCTGTCTGCCCATTACCGCAGTGCCATCAATTTCTCTGATGAACTATTAAAGCAGTCTGAATCAGGCCTTGAGCGTTTATATACCTGTCTTTATAATTTGGAATTTTTGCAGGCAAAAGCACAGAAAAAGGCTCTGACTGCTGATGATGAGGCCGTTCTTTCTCAGCTTGAAAGCTTCACAGAGCAGTTTAAGGGCGCAATGGATGATGACTTAAACACAGCTGATGCAATTTCCGCTTTGTTTGATTTAGCTCGTTTCTTAAATTCAAACATCACAGCTGAATCTCCTTTGGCTATCTTTGATGCAGCCATCGCAAAGCTTCGTGAACTTGGCGGTGTCCTTGGCATTTTAGACAAGAAGCAGGAAGATTCTGTCAGCGATGAGGTAAAAGCGCTCTTAGAAAAGCGTAAAGAGGCTCGCCAAAATAAAGACTGGGCACTGTCTGACCAGATTCGTGACGAATTAAAAGCCATGGGCGTCGAGGTGCTTGACACCCGCCAGGGCATGAAACTGAATATCAAGAGGCAAAACGATGGACAGTAATATGTTAACGCCACAAGAAGCACGGGGATATTCTCCCCTGGCTTTGGCATTTATCGGTGATGCCGTTTATGAAAGCTTCATCCGTACAAAAATTTTGCTAAGGGCAAACACCTCGGCAAACAAACTTCACAAAAACGCTGTTTGCTATGTTAAGGCTCACGCCCAAAGCGAAGCTATGAAATCCCTCGTTCCTCTTTTATCCCAAGAGGAGGAAGATATCTTCAAACGTGGCAGAAATGCACACTCAGCTTCTGTTCCTAAAAACGCAGATGTAACAGAATATCGTGCCGCCACAGGCTTTGAAGCTTTAATCGGCTATTTATACTTAACAGGACAAGCCGTCAGACTTGACTTTCTGATGCAGGAAGCGTATAATGTCATTAGTTTGTCAAAAGACGAAAAATAAAATCCTTTTTTCTTCGTTTTTTTACAAAAAACCCTTGGGAAATTCCAAAAAATGTGTTATACTGTTCTGTAGGGTCAAGGTGACTCTGCACTCGTGTTTGTTTATTATCTCTTCCGGTGCCAATGGCACGCGGTGAGGATTATAAAAGTTTTTTAAAATTATTTAATATTTGAAAGGGGCGAAAAAAGTGGATAAGAAGAGAGTTACAGAGCTTAAGATCATTGCTAACAAGATCAGAAAAAATGCTCTCACAGCTGTATACAGCGCCTCTTCCGGTCATCCGGGAGGTTCATTATCCATCGCGGACGTGTTGTCCGTACTGTATTTC
>JAZSJR010000139.1:0-8108 GCA_045534415.1 Clostridia bacterium | reverse complement strand
GCCATTAGTATTGTCTTCCTAAGACCGCTTGGCCTCCGACTTATTACCACCATTACCGCAAGAGGTTACGTCAGCCGTGAAAAGAAGATGTTTGTGCCAACAGAGCTTGGTCGTGTGGTAACTGACATTATGACGCAGCATTTTGCTGATATTGTGGATGTTGCCTTTACCGCCAATATGGAAAAAGAGCTTGACTCCATTGAAGAAGGATCCGTTGATTGGGTGAAAATTCTCAGCGATTTTTATGGTCCTTTCTCTGAGGAAATCAAAAAAGCCGAAAAAGAAGTGGCAAAAATCAAGGTTGCTGATGAAGTTTCAGACGTTATTTGTGAAAAATGCGGACGAAACATGGTTTATAAAATGGGTCGCTTCGGTAAGTTTTTGGCTTGCCCCGGTTTTCCGGAATGTCGTAATGCAAAGCCCATCGTGAAAGAAACAGGTGCAAAATGTCCTAAGTGTGGCGGCAATATCTTGGAAAAGAAATCGCAGCGCGGTAAAAAATATTATGGCTGTGAGAAAAATCCCACCTGCGACTTTATGAGCTGGGATATGCCTTTAGCCAAGGAAACCTGTCCCAAATGTGGCGGCCTTTTACTTCAGAAAAACGGCAGAGCACAGAAAATTGTGTGCTATAATGAAGAGTGCGATTACGAGAGAAAACTGTAAAATTTTAAACAGGCTGTAGCAAAATGCTACAGCCTGTTTGCGTATGTAAAAAAAGAGATAAAAATAGTTGCTCTTTCAAAAATGCCCCTAAAATCTTTTTTAGACAAAAACCTTGCTTTTTATATTGTTTTGTGCTATAATATATAAAAAGGCTATTTTTGAAATCCATTCGGCAAAAAGCAACCGGAGGTAAAAATGGAAAATAAAGTAAACACCCAATATGATGAAACCCAAATTCAAGTCTTAGAGGGTCTTGAAGCAGTTAGAAAACGTCCCGGTATGTACATCGGTTCAACCTCTGAAGCCGGTCTGCATCACCTCGTTTATGAAATTGTGGATAACTCCATTGACGAGGCACTGGCAGGCTACTGTAAAAACATTACGGTAGACATTAACGGCGACAATTCCATTACAGTAACTGACGACGGTCGTGGTATCCCTATCGGTATTCATCCGAAAATGGGCATTCCGGCTGTTGAAGTTGTCTTCACTGTTCTCCATGCCGGCGGTAAATTTGGTGGCGGGGGCTATAAGGTGTCCGGTGGTTTGCACGGTGTTGGTGCCAGCGATGTTAACGCCCTGGCTGAAGGGCTTGAAGTGCGCGTGCATGACGGTAAAAACGTGCATATGCAGCGGTATGAACGTGGTCACTCCTGTGGTCCTTTAAAAATTGTGGGCGAAACCAATAAAACCGGTACAGAAGTAACCTTTATGCCGGATGACCAGGTGTTTGAAACCTTAGAATTTAATTATGAAACCCTGCGTACCCGTCTTCGTCAGCAGGCATTTTTGAATAAGGGCATTCGCATTACCTTAGAAGATAAGCGTGCCGAAGAAGAAACCATTGCCGACATGAAGTATGACGGCGGTATTTCTGAATATGTTCAGTACTTAAATAAAAGCAAAACACCTTTGCATGAAGAAATCATTTATTTTGAAGCAGAGCGTGATGAGGTGGTTGTTGAGGTTGCAATGCAATATAACGACTCTTATTCTGAAACCATTGTCAGCTTTGCAAATAACATTCATACCACAGAAGGTGGTACCCACGAAACAGGTTTTAAAACATCACTGACCCGCGTGCTCAATGACTATGCTAAAAAGCATGGCTTTATTAAAGAAAGTGACAAGTCTCTCTCCGGTGAAGATGTTCGTGAGGGCCTGGCTGCAGTTATTTCCGTTAAGGTTAAAGAGCCCCAGTTTGAAGGTCAGACCAAAACCAAGCTGGGTAATAGTGAAGTGCGTGGTCTTACTGAATCCATTATGTCTGAAAAGGTTGAAACCTTCTTGGAAGAAAATCCGGCTTCAGCAAGAACCATTATTGATAAAGCATTAACAGCAGCCCGTGCACGTGATGCGGCAAGAAAGGCAAGAGATTTAACCCGCCGTAAAAACGCTTTGGACAGCACCACAACCCTGCCGGGTAAGCTGGCTGACTGTTCTGACAGAAATCCGGAAAACACAGAAATTTACATCGTCGAGGGTGACTCTGCAGGTGGCTCTGCTAAGCAGGGTCGTGACCGTTCCTTCCAGGCGATTCTCCCCCTTTGGGGTAAAATGTTAAACGTTGAAAAAGCCCGCCTTGACAAGGTTTATGGCAACGATAAGCTGATGCCGGTTATCACCGCTTTGGGTGCAGGTATCGGTGATGAATTTAACGTTGAAAAGCTTAGATATCACAAAATTATTATTATGGCCGATGCCGATGTTGATGGTGAGCATATCAGAACCCTGCTTCTGACCTTCTTCTTCCGTCACATGCGTCCTTTAATTGAGCATGGCTATGTATACATCGCACAGCCTCCTCTTTATAAGGTTTATAAAGGTAAGAAAGAAGCCTATGCGTATACTGATCCGGAATTGCAGACACTGCTCGCTGAGTTTGGCAGCGATGCAAAGGTACAGCGTTATAAAGGTCTTGGTGAAATGAATCCCGAGCAGCTTTGGGAAACCACCATGAACCCCGAAACCCGTACCATGCTGCGTGTAGAACTGGATGATGCTGTGGCGGCTGATGAAATCTTCACGATTTTAATGGGTGATAATGTTGAACCTCGTCGTGAATTCATTGAAACCAATGCTAAATTCGTTCAGAATCTGGATATCTAGTTTACAGTATTACGTCTGTTAAAGGAGCATTTGTATGCAAGAATTTGAAAATCAAACAGTTATACCTGTTGAAATAACAAAAGAAATGAAAAAATCCTACATCAATTACGCTATGAGCGTTATTGTAGGTCGTGCGTTGCCGGATGTGCGTGACGGTTTAAAACCTGTTCACCGCCGTATCCTGTACGCAATGTATGAAGCAAATTTATACCCCACAAATCCGTATAAAAAGTGTGCAACCACAGTCGGTGATGTGCTTGGTAAGTATCATCCCCATGGTGATGCATCTGTTTATGACGCCTTGGTTCGTTTAGCGCAAGACTTTTCCATGCGTTATCCCTTAGTTGATGGTCACGGTAACTTCGGTTCCGTCGACGGTGACCCGGCGGCGGCTTACCGTTATACCGAGGCAAGAATGTCAAAAATCTCTATGGATATGCTGACAGAAATTGAGAAGCAGACCGTAGATTTTATGCCGAACTATAATGAAGACAGAGAAGAACCTGTGGTTCTTCCCTCACGTTTCCCCAACCTGTTGGTAAATGGTTCTTCCGGTATTGCCGTTGGTATGGCGACCAACATTCCGCCCCACAACTTGCGTGAGGTTATTGCGGGTATTGTCGCCATGATTGATAACCCGGATATTACGGTTGAAGGGCTTTGTGAACACATTAAAGGTCCTGACTTCCCGACGGCGGGTATCATTATGGGTCTTTCCGGCATCCGCAGTGCTTATGAAACCGGTCGCGGCAAAATTGTGATGCGTGCCAGAAGTGAAATTGAACAGATGGCAGGGGACAGACAGCGCATTGTTGTCACAGAACTGCCTTATCAGGTTAACAAGGCTCGCTTGATTGAGAAAATTGCTGAGCTTGTTAAGGACAAGCGTGTTGAGGGCATTTCCGGCCTGCGCGATGAATCTGACCGTGACGGTATGCGTATGGTTATTAAATTAAAACGTGATGCCAACGCAAACGTTATTTTAAATCAGCTGTATAAATACACACAGCTGCAGGAAACCTTCAGCATCATTATGCTTGCTATTGTGGGCAAAGAGCCTAAGGTTTTAAACCTTAAGGAAATGCTCTATCACTATTTGGAATTCCAGAAAGATGTTATTGTAAGAAGAACCCGGTTTGACTTGAAGAAAGCCGAAGCTCGTGCTCACATTTTAGAGGGCTTAAGAATTGCACTTGACCACATTGATGAAATCATCAAGGTCATTCGTTCAAGCTATGATGATGCTAAACCCAAGCTGGTAGAAACCTTTAGCCTGTCTGAAATTCAGGCTCAGGCAATTCTGGATATGCGTCTTGCTCGTTTGCAGGGTCTTGAGCGTGAAAAAATTGACGCTGAATATGAAGAACTGATGAAAACCATCCAGTACTTAACCGATGTTTTAAACAACGAATCCATGGTGCTTGGCATTATTAAGGATGAGTTAACAGCTATCAGCGATAAATTTGGTGATGACCGTAAGTCTGAAATCACCGCTCACGATGATGAAATTAACATTGAAGATTTGATTGAAGAAGAAGATGTGGTTGTAACCTTAACCCACTTTGGCTATGTTAAGCGTATGCCGGTAGATACCTACAAGGCGCAGCGCCGTGGCGGTAAGGGTATTATGGGTATGACAACCCGTGAGGAAGACTTTGTTGAAAATCTCTTTGTCACAAGCACCCATAACTATGTTCTGTTCTTCACCAACAAGGGTAAGATGTATCGCTTAAAAGCATACGAAATTCCCGAAGCAGGCCGTCAGGCAAAGGGTACAGCCATTGTAAACCTGTTGCAGCTTGACCCTGAGGAAAAGGTTACGGCAACCATTTGTGTCCGTGAATTTGAAGAAGATAAGTACTTGTTCTTTGCAACGAAAAAGGGTGTTGTTAAAAAGACAGACTTTATGGCTTATAACACCGCAAGAAAGAGCGGTCTTGCTGCCATTGTGCTGGATGAGGACGATGAACTCATTAATGTTGCTTTAACAGATGGCAAGCAGGATGTTCTCCTTGCAACCCATAAGGGTATGTGTATCCGCTTTAACGAAACCGACGCCCGTCCCTTGGGCCGTGTATCTCATGGTGTGCGTGGTATCCGCCTGGCATCTGATGAGGATTATGTTGTTGGCATGGGTATTGTGACAGATGATGTTGACCTTTTGGTTGTTACCGAAAAAGGTTATGGCAAAAAGACGGCACTTTCTGAATACAAAACTCAGAACCGTGGTGGTCAGGGTGTTAACACTTATCGTCTCTCAGAGGCAACCGGTAACATTGCAGGTATTCGTATGGTTACAGAAGCAGATGACATTATGCTGATTACATCAGACGGTACCATCATTCGTATGAAAACCCGTGAAATCAGCCGCATCGGCAGACTGACAAAGGGTGTTCGTTTGATGCGTCTTGACGATGTTTCTGTTGTGAGCATCGCCCGCACAGATGAGCAGGAGGATGAAGAGCCGGAAGAAATGACAGAAAGCACAGAAACAACAGTGGTTTCTGAAGAATCCACACCGGAGGCGTAAGCTATGAAGCATTACAATGACAGAATCCGTGATCTGCGTGAAGAAAGAAAAATGACACAGCAGCAGATTTCAGAGGTTTTAGGCATCAGACAGCAGGTGTATTCTAAGTATGAATTGGGCGTTCGCTCGCTGCCTCTTGAGCATTTAATCAAGCTCTGTAAGTTCTATGGCGCTTCTGCTGACTGGATTTTAGGCTTATCCTGCGAGGAAGAATAAAAGTATCAGGCTATGACAAAATAATCTTGTTTTGTCATAGCCTGTTTTGCTTTGCTGGGTTGTTTAAAAAGTGCAGAAAATATTGACAAAACAGGAAAAAAGTTATATAATTTTTGTGTGAATCTTACAAAAGAAAACCGATTCTTTTGTCGGAAAGGATTGTGTAAATATGAGTCAGGCAAGCGGCATTTTTATTATTATGGCCTTTGTTGTTGCTTTAATTATTTCTTATCTTATAACCCCCTTGGCAGAAAAAATCGCCTACAAGGTTGGGGCGGTGGATGTTCCTAAAGATGCACGACGTATGCATAAAGAACCCAAAGCGCGTTTAGGAGGCTTAGCTATTTTCTGCGGTTTTTTAATCAGCGTGTTGGCTTTTTCTGAATTTGTTTTGCCCACAGGGTCTGTCAATAGAGGGTTAATCGGCATTTTAGTCGGCACCGTTATTATTGTGGTGCTGGGCATTTTTGATGATATTAAGCCCCGTCCGGCAAAACTCAAGTTTTTGGTTCAGCTGGTTGCGGCGGCAATTCCGGTATTTTTAGGCGTTCGTGTATTTGTTATCACCAACCCATTTACAGGTGAGCTAATGAGTTTGCCTCTTTGGATATCATACATCGGTAGCATTTTGTGGATTGCCGGTGTTACCAATGCGGTGAATCTTTTAGACGGACTTGATGGCCTCGCGGCAGGCATATCTTCCATTGCGGCTGTGGCACTTTTGTCCATTCTTTTACTAGTACACAATAATTCTGTCACCCTTTTGGTTATGGCAGCAGCTTTGGTGGGTGCTTGTTTTGGCTTCTTGCCTTATAACTTTAATCCGGCAAGGCTCTTTATGGGTGATACCGGCGCAACATTTTTAGGATTTGTACTGGCGTGTATATCCATTCAGGGTCCCTTTAAAACCTATGTGGCAGTGTTTGTGCCTCTACTTGTTTTGGGTCTTCCCATTTTTGATACGGCGTTTGCCATTATCAGAAGACTTTTAAAAGGTCAGCCTATTATGGCGCCTGACCGTGGGCATTTGCATCATAAGTTGATTGATAAAGGCTTTTCCCATAAAACAACGGTTATTATCTTATATGTGCTGTCTGCTGTTTTGGCAATCGGCGCCATTGTGATGGTTTTAACAGATATGACCCGTGGCCTTTTGTTTATGGTTTTCTTTGTTTTGGTTGCGGTTTTTGCCTTTAACAAAGCAGGCAGACCAAACGTGGCAGAAGAAACAGAAAAGCAGGAAGATACATCGAGCGAAGAAAAATAAAACTGCGTTGGAGGTTTGTATGGATAAAATTAAAGTTATGACCGTGTTCGGCACCAGACCGGAAGCTATTAAAATGGCGCCACTGGTAAAAGAACTGGAAAAAAGAGAAGAGATTGAATCCGTTGTGTGTGTAACGGCGCAGCACCGCCAGATGCTTGACCAGGTTTTGGAGCGTTTTGCCATTACACCGGATTATGATTTAAATATTATGCAGCAGCGTCAAACCCTGTCTTCCATTACCTGCCGTGCGCTCACTGGTCTTGAAGAAGTTATGAATGAGGCAAAGCCGGATATTGTTTTGGTGCATGGTGACACATCCACCACCTTTGCCGGTGCGTTGGCTGCCTTTTACTGCAAAATTTCTGTGGGTCATGTGGAAGCAGGTCTTAGAACCTATGATAAATATTCACCCTATCCCGAAGAAATGAACCGTAAGCTAACAACAGCACTGACAGATTTATATTTTGCCCCCACCAAGAATAATCGTGAGAACCTTTTAAAAGAAATGGTGGAGGAAGAAAAGATTTATGTAACCGGCAACACGGTTATTGATGCGGTTCGCCATACTGTAGCCGATGACTTTGCTTTCCAGACCCCGGCACTTGCTGAATTTAATTATGAAAAGGGCAGAACCATTTTATTGACAGCCCACAGACGTGAAAATTTAGGTGAGCCTCTGCGTCAGATTCTGACAGCTGTTAAAAGAATTGTGGATGACCATGAAGATGTTCGGGTTATCTACCCCATGCACTTAAATCCGGCGGTGAGAGAACCGGCGCAGGAAATTTTAGGCGGTCACGACCGCATTCTGCTCATTGACCCAGTGGATGTGGAAGAGCTTCATAACCTGATGAATCGCTGCTACCTGGTTATGACAGATTCCGGGGGATTGCAGGAGGAAGCGCCCTCCTTAGGTAAGCCGGTGCTTGTGCTTCGCAGTGAGACCGAGCGCCCTGAGGCTGTCTATGCCGGAACGGTTAAAATTGCCGGCACGGATGAAGAAACCATCTATCAGATGGCGCATGAGCTTTTGACAGGTGAGGCTGCCTACAATGCTATGAGCCGTGCAATTAATCCTTACGGTGACGGTCAGGCGTCCAAGCGCATTGTTGATGCGATTTTATATGCCTTTGGTAAAACAGATAAAAAGCCGGAAGAATGGCTGTAATAAAAACACCGCTGTCCCGTCGGGACAGCGGTGTTTTTGTATAACGAAAACCACGCGATAGTCGCGTGGTTCAAAAAAGGGTTAACCGATGACTAGAAATAAACCTAAAAAGACATTAATAAGTTTAGTTGTATAGAAAAGTTGCAAATTTA
>JAZSJR010000005.1:0-2204 GCA_045534415.1 Clostridia bacterium | reverse complement strand
CCCACTTGCCAGTACGCATTCCCCGGGGCGATAACTATCAGTGTGAAAAGCTTACTGGCTTTTACCCCTGCGGCGAGGGAGCCGGCTATGCCGGTGGTATTATGAGCGCCGCCGTGGATGGTTTGCGCTGCGCCTTGGCACTCATCAGCCAATATTGTTTTGAATAAGATAAAACCGCGTCAGAGAATAACCCTCCGGCGCGGTTTCTTTTAATCCCTTTTTACTTTTGGGCTGATGCCTTTCAACGCCGGCAGTCTCACCAAACGTCAAACTTTGTCAGGTATATTTTATTTGCTTTTAAAAAATACATTCTTAAAATTTTATCACACCCTTGAAATTGACATAAAATTGTAGTATGATTATTCATACTAATCATACTACCGAGGAGGAATTATGAATATACACGACGGGAAATATGCTTGGATGGTCAAAATTGGCGAAAAAGGACAATTTGTTATTCCAAAAGAAGCACGAGAGATATTTGGCTTGCAGCCGGGGGATGAGATTTTGGTTCTTGGCGATAAAGAACGGGGAATCGCAATTCTACCAAAAGATAAGCAGCAAGATGCTATGAAACAGGTTTTTAGCAGTGTAGAGGAATAAAGGAAGGAGAAGTAAGATGAAAAAAATTGTCTTCTTTTGTATTCCTGCACACGGACATACGAACCCCACCTTGGGTGTTGTCAGGGAATTGGTTTCTCGCGGACATCAGGTTTGGTACTATTCATATAACATGATGCGTGAGAAAATTGAGTCTGCAGGTGCAACGTTTATATCCTGTGACGATTATGACACGGAGCAGAAGCTCAGCGCAAAAGATTCTGCCCGTGTGGGAAAAGACCTGACATTCTCAACAAAGATATTGGTGGACACCACGCTGGCTCTCGATGATAAGGTTTGCAAAGAGATAGCAGAGCTTAAGCCCGATTGCATTGTTGCAGATTCTATGGCTATATGGGGAAAGGCAGTTGCACGGAAGCTTGGCATTCCCCTTGTTTCTTCGACAACAACCTTCGCATTTAATCAGTACTCGGCAAAGGTTATGAAACAAGGCATCGGAGATTTGGTTAAAATGATTTTTTCAATAATCAAAACCACTAAGCATATTTTACGCTTACTGTGCAAAGGCTATCCCGTCAAAAATATTCTTGATATTATCAGTAATGATGACAGTACGCACACGATTGTCTATACCTCTCCTGAGTTTCAGCCTTTTTCAGAAACTTTCTCTGATAAATATGCTTTCGTCGGGCCTTCCATCCAACCCGCCGCCGAGAAAATAGAAAAAAAGAGAGATAAACTGATTTATTTGTCCATGGGAACCGTTAACAATGATATGATGCCTTTTTACAAGGAGTGTTTGTCTGCTTTTACAGATACGGATTATCAGGTTATTATGTCTGTTGGTCATTTGGTGCCTCTTGAAGATTTTGGAGAACAACCGGAAAATATATCGGTTTTCTCACATGTAGATCAAATAGCTGTTCTCCAACAGGCAGATGTTTTTGTATCGCACTGTGGAATGAACAGTGTCAGCGAAAGTTTATATTTTGGTGTTCCTCTTGTTATGGTACCTCAAACATCCGAGCAAGGTGGGGTCTCTGAGCGAGTGAATCAACTTGGCGCTGGCATAAGACTTGATAAGACAGACGCACCGTCCATTCTGGAGGCGATAAACGAAATATTTATGGATAGCACCTATCAGCAAAATGCAGCCTCGATTTCCGAAAGTTTTAAGCGTTGTTCTGGCGCCAAAGGTGCTGCGGATAAAATTCTTCAAGTTTGCGAAAGCTCTGTTTAATTAAAATATCGATACGCATTGACGCAAATCTTCCTCTGTCAATATGACGGAGGAAGATTTTATATGCCGGAAATCAGTCCAAAAGGTAAAAGGGAGTTCTTTTAGGTTGTATTGAAAGTTTGTCGCAAAAGTGGTACAATAAAATGACATTTTTCTTTGGAGGAAACCGTGCGGATCAAACAATGGATGCTTCCCGCTGTTGACCAAAATGTGTTGGCTTTGCTGGAACAAGAATTATCCTTGCCGCCCGTGGTTTGCCGTCTTTTGGCTGCGCGGGGGTATCATACAGCGCAGTCTGCCCGTCGCTTTTTAGAAAGCGGCTCTTTTTCCGATCCCTATTTGATTGCCGATATGGACAAAGCTGTGCAGCGTATCCGCCGTGCGTTGGCCGAGGGCGAAAGCA
>JAZSJR010000213.1:0-2091 GCA_045534415.1 Clostridia bacterium | reverse complement strand
CAAACCCGCGTGGAAGCGGTAAAGGAGTATTACGTCCGTTTTATGCGTGCGTTGCCCAACGTGCAAGCACTTGCGGAATGTGAAGAAGAAAAGCTGTTAAAGCTTTGGGAAGGACTTGGGTATTATAGCCGTGTGCGGAATATGCAAAAGGCGGCGCAGACGGTTGTAGAAACCTATGGCGGCCGTTTTCCGGCTGACCGAAAGTTGCTTTCCGGTCTTTCGGGCATAGGGGAATACACGGCAGGTGCCGTGGCTTCCATCGCCTTTAATTTGCCTGAGCCGGCAGTGGATGGCAATGTGCTGCGGGTGGTGGCTCGCCTGACAGATGATGATACAGATATTATGCTGCCTGCCTTTAAAAAAGAGGTGCAGGCAGAACTTACAAAGGTGTATCCCCAGGCAGAAGATTGCGGTGACCTGACCCAGGCAATTATGGAACTGGGGGCACTTGTATGCATACCGGGTGGCACGCCAAAATGCACTGAATGTCCCCTTTCTCACCTTTGCTTGGCACACAAGAATGGCAGAGCGCAGGAGCTGCCTGTGCGCATCGTTAAAAAAGAGAAAAAGCTCATAAAACGAACTGTTTTTTTGCTGGAACATGAGGGGAAAATCGCTCTTTCTAAACGTCCGGAAACCGGTGTTTTAGCGAATATGTGGGAGTTTCCCTGTGTGGATAAACATTTGACAGAAAAAGAGGCTCAAGCTGTTGCAGAAACATGGGGCGGAGCTAAGCAGATATCTCCTCTTACAAAGCATCGCCACGTTTTCACTCATTTAATTTGGGATATGCAGGCGTTTTATGCAGAGGCGTTGGAGGAAAAAGATGACTTTTATTGGGTCACGATGGAAGAACTGTCAGAAAAAATTGCACTCCCGTCAGCTATGCAGCCGTTTTTTCAAGCACTGTTAAAACAGAAAAATAGATGAAAAAAGAGCGAGGGGACTGCAAAAATGCAGCCCCCTCTTTGGTTTGTGTCGCAACAATTGGAGTCGTTACATTAAAAAAGTGCATCAACAAAAGTTGATGCACCGAAAAATGCACCGCTCATTTGTTACCACACAAATTTAATGACCACAAGCGAAGTTGCATCATAACGAGAGTGCATTTTTACACATAAGCATAAAAATACAACTCCACTCGCGGTTTTTATTAAATTTGTGTGGTAGCTTTATTATACCATATTCTGTTTGCTTTGTCAAATAGAGGATGAATAAAAAATTACTTTACTTTGCTCTTTCTTTGTGATAAAATAACTATAATATAGTAAATGTATGATTATGAGGCATTGGAGGGGAGTTTTATGCGCAAAGGATATAAATCAGGCGCGTCACGCAGAATCAATAAGCGAGCTATTCTCTTAACAATGGGTGCAGTTTTATTGTTGATTCTTTTGTTCTTTGCTTCTTTCTGGATTACCAGCGCCATTTTGAAGCGCAGTTGGGATATACCAATCCCTCAGCAATCTGATGTTACATCACCGGAAGATTCACCCAGTGAACTGCCGGAAAAGATAGAGCCAGAGAAAGATGTAGAAGTTGAAAGTCAAATTACAGATAGCGGTTGGGGCTATGTTGAGCCGGAAAAACCGGAGGAAGATGAGAAACCGGAAGCAACTCAGAAACCGGCTGAAGAGAAAAAACCGACAGAGGAGAAAAAACCGGCACAGCCCTCCGCACCGAAGGAACCGGAAAATACGGTAGTGCCTGAAGTTCCCAAAGCCCCGGTGACTCCACCGGCACCGGAACCGCCTGTAACCCCGGTGGCACCACCTAAGCCACCCATTGAAATTGTACCGCCCAATGTGACGGAATAAGGAGCTAAAACATGAACCTTACAGAAGAAAAATCCAAGGTTTATATAACAGACAGCGAGGTTGAAACAGGGGCACTTGCTGAAACCATGGCAAAAGAACTCACGCCCGGTCAGGTGGTTTGCCTGCGTGGGGATTTAGGTGTTGGTAAAACTGTTTTTGCCAAAGGTCTTTGCCGTGCTTTGTGTGTTTGTGAGCATGTCAGCAGTCCTACGTTCACCCTTGTAAATGAATATGATGGGATAAACGGCAAGATTTATCACTTTGATTTATACCG
>JAZSJR010000212.1:0-18650 GCA_045534415.1 Clostridia bacterium | reverse complement strand
GTCTTCCTAAGACCGCTTGGCCTTCCGACTTCATCAGGCGTTTCTAATATACAACTTTATCCTGACCCGGCATATATGATGAAAGTCGAGCCTTTTTCTGTTAAAACAGAAAAAAAGATTCTTGGCGTCAATTTAAGTCCTCTATCCAATCAATATTTAGATATAAGTAATACTGAAACAGAATGGCTTAATATATGGGCAAACATTATTGAAAAGATCTATGAAAAGTTAGATTATAATGAAATTATGTTAATTCCGCATGTTGTATTGCCTGAAAAGGAAGAGGATTGCGATTTGACATATTTAAGAAAATTGGAAAACCTTTTAAGAGAAAAAGAAATTCCAACGGCTTTGATTTGTGATAACCTGGGCTTTGTCGGGGTAAAAAAATATCTTTCTGCGTGCGATTTAATTCTTGCGGCAAGAATGCATTGTGCGATTAATGCCATTACATGTGCTGTGCCAACTGTCTTTTTGTCATATTCACCAAAGTCCATAGGAATGTGTCAGTATGTATATTCTGATAGAAGAATGCTTTTTGACTTGAATCAGGTTGTTTCTGACACCGAAAGTTTTTGTTCTTCTCTACAAAATATAAATGAGTATATAAAAGAAATTCAACGCTTTTTGGAAGTTAGGAGTGTGGGATTGTACGAAGATGCAATGAATGCCACTGATTGCATCAGAACGATTTTAGGAGAAAAATAAAATGACAGAGCTTACAAATAAAAATTTCTGTGTTGGATGCGGAGCTTGTGCGTTATCCTGTCCCAAGAAAGCTATATCTATGAAAGAGAATGACGAAGGCTTTTTATATCCTATTATCGGTGACGGATGCATCAACTGTAGAAGATGTATAACCGTTTGTCCAATCAACGCAGCAACAGAAAATGATATGCAAAGTCTGTACCCTCAAAAGGCGTATGCTGCGGTAACAAAAAGCTCAAAGATTTGGAGAAGAAGTGCCTCGGGCGGAGCCTTTTCGGAAATATGCCGAAGCTTCGGCGATGAAGAAACTGTCGTTTGCGGTGCTGCTTGGAATGGATTTGATGTTCACCATATTACCGTTCGGGGCGTTGAGAACATTGCACCGCTATGCAAATCAAAATATATATCGAGCAACACAGAGAGTGTATTTGATGAAATAAAAACAGCTTTGGATTCAGATAAGAAAGTCATCTTTTGCGGAACGCCTTGTCAGGTCGCCGGCTTAAAGAAATACTTGAACGCAGAATATCCGAACCTGTTATTGATAGATTTTATTTGTCATGGTGTTGGTAGCCCCAAGGTGTTTAAAGAGTGTCTGAAAGTTACTGAAAGTGATTTATCAAAGTCAATTGTTCATTATGAATTCAGAAGCAAAAAAAGAGTATATGATAAAGATCATATTATAAAAATTTGCACAAACGATTCTCAAAAACCTATTTATATTACAAATGATAGGTATATGCAATTATTTATTCGACAACATTGCTTAAGAGAATCGTGTGGTAAAAATTGTAACTACCGCACTAAAAAACGGGAAAGTGATATTACCATAGGAGACTTTAAAGGTCTTACTCTGGTTTTCCCGAACACTCAAGGTACCAAAAAGAATTATTCCACAATTGTTTTCAATACTCCAAAAGGCAAAGTGCTCCTAAACCCTCTTTCAAAAACTATGAAACTTTTGGAATGTGATTTGGAAAATATAATGAAATTTAATCCTTTGTTTTATAAGCATACTTATTTTTCTGAAGAGCGAGATACCTTTTTTAGTGAATTTTCCAAAAAACCTATTGAAACAGTTAAAAAATATACGATGCCCGCAGTAATATACAAGAGGACCCTGAAAGGAATTTTATTTGATATACTTCCGACGTATATAAGAAAAATTCTGAACACTACGCTTGGATGTTAATTTTTCTGGCTGTGTTATTGTTTAGATAGAAAATAAAAAGTGGTGATTAGATGCACAAAAAAAACGGAACGCTTGAAAATTTAGCCTGGAAGTTTGCTGAGCGAGTATCTGTTCAGCTTGTTTCCTTGCTTGTTTCGATTGTTTTGGCTCGTATTCTTTCTCCTAATGATTATGGCGTTATAGCATTTGTAGGGATTTTCATAGCGCTTGCCAATGTTTTGGTCAGTGATGGATTGGGTAGTGCGTTGATACAAAAAAAAGAGCCTTCTGCTAAAGATTATTTTTCGGTATTATATTTTAATATGGCTTTTTCGCTATTGTTGTATGGCATCCTTTTTGTTAGTGCTCCCTATATTGCAGAATTTTATGGAAGCGGGTATGAAAAGCTGACAACAGTTTTAAGAGTCTTAGGGCTACGAATTATTATTATGACAATTAACTCTGTTCAGCAGGCATATATTTCAAAAAAATGATTTTCCGAAAGTTTTTTATTTCAACACTATGGGGGACTATTATTTCAGCTATTGTTGGTATATCTATGGCCCTTTCCGGATGTGGCGTTTGGGCTTTGGTGGCACAAAATTTGGTATGTGATACTGTTAGCACAGTAGCTCTTTCAATCTCAATAAAGAAAAAACCGCAGTTTATTTTTTCTGTTAAGAGCATAAAAGACTTAGTTCCCTATGGCATCAGAGTATTGGGAACGGGGTTACTTATTACAGGTTATCAAGAGCTTCGGGCATTAATCATTGGGAAAAAATATTCAACAGCTCATTTGGCATTTTATGACAAGGGCAGGCATTTTCCACAGCTTATTGTAGCCAATATTAATGCGTCAATTGGTGCTGTTTTATTTCCTAAAATGTCAAATGAACAAGATAATCTGAATCAAATCCGTTCTACAATGAAAAATTCGATGCAATTTAGTAGTTATTGTATGTGTCCGATGATGTTAGGCTTAGCAGCTGTTGCAGAACCGTTTATAAAGGTTATATTGACCGATAAATGGATAGGATGTGTTCCGCTGTTGCTGTGGTTTTGCATCTTTTTTCTATTTCAACCTATGCACACGGCAAATACACAAGCGATTAAAGCAATCGGACGAAGCGATGTTGTATTAAAATTAGAGTTGTTTAGAGATGCTATCCAATTAGTGGTATTACTATGTGTTATGAATATCAGTGTGAACGCCATTGTTATCAGTATGGCAGTCTTGTCTGTTCTTTTTACCTATGTTAATGCGTATCCGTGTGGAAAGTTTTTTGGATATGGTTTTCTTGAACAAATGAAGGATATATTGCCGAATGTAATCATGTCTGTTATTATGTTCGTATGCGTTTATATGCTTAATTATTTACAGATAAACATCTTGTTCAAGCTGATTATGCAATGTTTCGTTGGTGTTTGTATTTATATGCTACTTTCTATTCTTACAAAAAACGAACAGTTCCACTATATAAAAGAACTTGTTAAAAAATACTTTGCAGGTAAATAAATATAAATTTTATGGAGACAGGATTTTGCGCTTAAATCAATCGCTGATATTTCATACTCATTATTTGAAGGATAGGAGAGGAGAGAGAAATTTGAAAATAGCAGTAGCCGGAACCGGTTATGTCGGGTTATCTATAGCCATATTGCTGGCACAACACAATGCTGTAATAGCCGTTGATATTATTCAAGAAAAGGTAGAAATGATAAATAGACGAAAATCTCATATTCAAGATGAGTATATTGAGAAATTTTTTTCGGAAAATAAACTTGATTTAATAGCAACATTAGATGCTGAAGCAGCATATAGCGGTGCAGATTTTGTTATCATTGCAGTACCTACTAATTATGACAGTACAAAGAATTTCTTTGATACTTCCGCTGTTGAAGCAGTAATTGAAAAGGTAATGGCAGTAAACCCTGATGCAATTATGGTGATTAAGTCTACCATTCCTGTGGGCTATACAGAATCTGTCAGAAAAAAATTCAAGACAGAGAATATCATATTTAGTCCTGAGTTTTTAAGAGAGTCAAAAGCATTATATGACAATCTGTATCCTAGTCGGATTATCGTAGGAACTGATATGAATAGCGAACGGCTTGTAGAGGCCGCACAAACTTTTGCAGAGTTGTTACAAAATGGAGCGACAAAAGAAAATATAGACACCTTGTTTATGGGGTTTACGGAAGCAGAAGCGGTTAAGTTATTTGCAAATACATATCTTGCACTCCGTGTTTCATATTTCAACGAGCTTGATACATATGCGGAAGTAAAAGGACTTGATTCTCAACAGATTATCAACGGTGTTTGCCTTGATCCACGCATAGGAAATCACTATAACAATCCTTCTTTTGGATATGGTGGATATTGTTTGCCAAAAGATACAAAGCAACTTCTTGCCAATTATGAAGATGTTCCTCAAAACATGATGAGTGCTATAGTTGAAAGTAATAGGACACGAAAAGATTTTATAGCAGACCAAGTTCTTCACAAAGCGGGATATTATGATTACTATAATCAAGGAGATTATGATGCGACAAAAGAGCATTCTTGTGTTATTGGTGTATACAGACTTACAATGAAGTCAAATTCTGACAATTTTCGTCAAAGTAGCATTCAAGGAGTGATGAAAAGAATCAAAGCAAAAGGCGCCACTGTTCTTATATATGAGCCAACATTAGAGAATGGAAGTACTTTCTTTGGAAGTAAAGTGAATAACGATTTAGAGGAGTTTAAGCGATTGTCTGATGTTGTTATTGCAAATCGTTATGATTTATGCTTAAAAGATATAGAACATAAGGTATATACAAGAGATTTATTTAAAAGAGATTAGGTGGAGATGATTAAATGTTTTTAGATGTAAATAGTGCATTATTTTCAATGTTGAGAATTTTATTTGCAAATGAATCCTTTACAAGTGAAGAAATGGATTTTTTATCAGATGAGAATAATGTAAAAGAATTATTTGCTATTACACAAAGGCATGGCATTTCTCACCTTCTCGCATATATAATAATGAAAAACAGCCTATTAGAGCAAAGCAATATATCCAACACCGTTATGGCAACAGTGTATCATTTTGAAAGATTAAATTATGAAACGAACAAGGTATGTTCCGCATTGGAAACTGCTGGCATTAAATTTCTGCCCCTAAAGGGCTCTGTTATTCGAGAACTTTATCCTGAACCATGGATGAGAAATAGCTGTGATATAGATATCTTAGTTTTGGAAGCAGACTTGACAAGAGCCATATCATATTTAGTTGAAAATTTGAACTATATTGAAAAAGAAAAAGGTGATCACGATGTATCGCTTTTTTCACCAAACGGAATACATATAGAAATTCATTATCGATTAGCAGAAGAGAATCTGAGCAAAAACACATATAAATTATTAAGTAATGTTTGGGAAGATATTAATTTGAAAAAAGGATATTCGTATTGGTATGAAATGCCTGATGAACTATTTTATTTTTTTCATATTGCACATATGGCAAAACACTTTATAAGTGGAGGCTGTGGTATCCGAACATATATTGATTTGTGGGTATTAGATAATATAAACAATGCAAATCTAGAAAAACGCAATAATTTATTGAAAGATGGAGAATTGTATGAATTCGCAGTAATATGCCGAAAGCTTGCTCGTATTTGGCTTGGAGAAGAAAAGCACATAGATATAACAAAAAAAATGCAGAATTTTATACTTTCCGGCGGTGTTTATGGGACACGAGAGAACAAAATTTTAGTCCAACAACAAAAAAAGGGTGGCAAAATAAAATATATTACTTCTAAAATTTTTCTGCCATATGATGTAATTAAAGAACACTATCCAATATTAAACAAGTATTACTGCTTGATGCCTATTATGCAAATTAGAAGATGGTTTAAGTTGCTGTTTTTTGGCATCGCAAAAGAAACAGTAGACGAAATACAATACAGTCAAAATATTTCAAGACATGAAGCTTCTGAAATGAAATGTTTTTTGCACGAAATTGGACTGTGATTTTTAATAAAACTTGTGTATTTAAACCTATGTAATTTGTGGGGAGTGACTCTCTACGCAGTACAAACCTAAAATCTAAATACAAACAATATGCAACAACAATTAATGCCCGATTTTAGATGTACCAAAGCCGGGTTATTTATATCTAATTAAACTATGGAGAATAAAAATCATGATAAGCGAAGAAGAAACTTTTTACTGGAATAAATTCAATACTAAACTTTGGCATGGCAATTTAGCTATACGCACATATAGAGGTGCATTGAATAAAAAGCTAAATGATATATGCGTGGTAAGTGAGCAACAAATATAAGATTATGAAGACGCATTAAACTATGTGGGTCTAGATTATAATTTTTAATCATAACCACCCGTAAACGTAATGGTACCAAACAGAGATGATTCTATCGAAAAGAATCATCTCTGTTTTAAGTTATACTTTTCCTTCCAAATCCGCTCTATACCTGCGTTTCCAAGTGTTGCCAGTGTTTCAACATCCCACTGCAGAACCTGATGTCCCTGATTTTTAGCAGCAGTCATGACTGTATTATTATATTCACCATAGGGTCCGCGGAACAAGGTTGGGCGAACCCCCGTCACCGCCTCAATTTTGTCAGCACATTTTCTTATTTCCTCGCTGGCTGCTTCTTCTGTTAATTGATTGATATGAGGATGAGTATCGGAATGGTTCATAATTTCGTGACCGTGGTCTGCAAATTTTTTAACAGATTCAGGATATTTTTCGACCCAACTGCCTACCATGAAAAAAGTAGCCTTTACGCCATAGCGGTCTAAAATTTCAATGAGCTGGTCGGTGTCTGCATCGTCCCAGGCTGCATCAAAAGTCAGTGTGCAAACCTTTTCTTCTCCCCGGTCTACATTATAAATTGGCAATAATCTGTCTGTTCCTGCCCCATCGCTAAAGACCGGTCTTGTGCTTTGTGCACCATAGAGCAAAATCCCCACCGCAGAAAACAGCATAACCAAATACACCGCAAGCATTTTTCTTGAAACCAATAAAATTCTCATAAAACTCACACCTTACCATAGTTTTAGTTCATTATATGCGACGGAAAAGAGTGCTATGCTGCGAAGATTATAACAAAATTGTAAATCCATTACATACATATTGACAACAAACGCCGAGTATGATAAAATAGTTTTAAATACTAGATGTGTCGTATTCGAAAAACCGATGTTTTTCTGCAAAAATAGATAGAAACGGAGTTTTATAATGAGTTATGTAATTGTAACCGATTCTGCAGCTAACCTGCCGGAAGAATTGTATGAACAATTTGGAATTACTGTCCTCTCCCTCTCTTTTCATGTAGACGGAAAGGAATATAAAAGCTACGAAAAAGGTAAGATAACTGACTTAAAACAATTTTACAGCATGATGCGTAACAAGGAAATGATTACCACAAGTCTGATTGGTCCTGATGAGTTTACACAAGCTTTTTCAAAGATTTTAGACGCGGGAAAAGATGTATTATACATCGGCTTTGACTCAGCCTTAAGCGGCACCTATCAGTCTGCCACCATCGCCGCAAAGGATTTGGAAGAGCGCTATCCCGACCGCCGCATTGTGACAATTGACTCACTCTGTGCATCTGCCGGCCAGGGACTTTTAGTGTATTATGCTGCTAAGATGAAAGAAGAAGGAAAAACCTTAGACGAGGTTAGAGGGTGGGCAGAAGCACATCGCTTAAACGCGTGCCATTGGTTTACAGTAGATGACCTTTTCTTCTTAAAGCGGGGCGGTCGAGTTTCTGCCGCAACTGCTGTTGTCGGCTCCCTGTTGCAGGTAAAACCGGTTATGCACGTGAGTGATGCTGGCAAATTAGAGGTTGTATCTAAAGCTCGCGGCAGAAAACAAGCTATGCAAGCTTTGGTGAAAGAAATGGAAAAGACCGTGAAAGACCCTCAAAAGCAGCTCATCATTGTTACCCATGGTGATTGTGAAGACGATGCAAACTACATTGCAAACATGATTCGTGAAAAATTTACAACCAAAGAGGTCTTGGTGCATTATTTGGATCCGGTTATCGGCGCCCACTCTGGTCCGGGAACACTGGCAATTTTCTTTATGGGTGATGCCAGAAAATAAATGGGATGTAGCACAATGCACAGACCGCATTTCTTACATCCACCTTATAAAAAGACAAGAAAAAAGAGCCATACTGTTGTATGGCTCTTTTTATACCTCTGTTATCACTCTTACGCTTCTAATACACGGATGAAAGCTCCACGGCCATCAAAAGCTTTTGTAAAGTCTGCTTCGGTCATTTCTTCTGTCACGAAGAAGAACTCTCCGTTTTCGTTGCCTAAATCTTCAGCACCGGGGAAAGACTCAATAACCGCACCGCTATTTGCGCGAACAAAATAACGGCAAGCTACGGTTTCGGGGTCAATCATAAAGTCTTCTTTAGCTTCTTTCCAGGTGATGAACTTATTGATGTGAATATGTTTTGCTGCATCAATTACGTCAGCAACAACTGCGCTGGCTGTGGGCAGCTTGCCTGCGCCACGACCATAGAACATAACATCACCAATGGAATCGCCCTTAACCAAAATGGCGTTAAACACATCGTTTACCTCAGAAAGCTGATGACCAGCAGGAATCACCATAGGGCTTACACGGCAATATACCTCACCGTCAACAATCTTTGCTGCACCTATGAGCTTGATAACTGCACCGAATTTTTCAGCAAATGCCACTTCACTGCTGGTGATTTTGGTAATACCCTCAGTAGGTACATTGCGCCAGTTTACATACTTGCCGGAAGCAAGCGATGCTAAGATTGCAATTTTACGGCAGGCATCAAATCCCTCAACGTCTGCTTCAGGATTTCTTTCAGCATAGCCTAAGCGCTGTGCCTCAGCCAAAGCTTCATCAAAGCCGGCACCCTCTGCTACCATTTTTGTCAGAATATAGTTTGTGGTACCATTTAAGATACCATAAATCTCTTCAATTTCATTTGCAGCCAGACACTGGTTCAGGGGTCTGATAATGGGAATACCACCGCCAACAGATGCTTCAAACAGATAGTTTACATCGTGCTCTTTGGCAATAGCCATCAGCTCTGTACCGTGCTCTGCAACCAGCTCTTTGTTTGATGTAATCACGTTCTTGCCAGATAAAAGAGCAGCCTTTGAATATTCATAGGCCGGCTTTAAACCACCCATTACTTCAACAACAATGCTGATTTCAGGGTCGTGAAGAATCTCATCATAATTTTTTGTGAAAAGCTCCGGCTGTTCGTGATCAGGAAAATCACGTAAATCTAAAATATATTTAACAGTGATTGCTTTGCCACCGGTTTTTCTGGAAATACTTTTTTCGTTTTTCCGGATGATTTCATACACACCGGAGCCAACAACACCATAGCCCAATATTGCGACTTTAATCATGGTTTACCTCCTAAAGCTTATGCTTTTGTTAACACATTACAACAGTTTATTATATCTAAAAACAAGCCACCGGTCAAGTGTTTCATTAAAAATTTCATGTAAAAATATGTCATCTTACCAATATTTTCTGTCCAAGCTTCGGTATTGGATTGCTTCAGCAAGGTGCTGCGCTCCAATATTTTCGCTCCCATCTAAGTCTGCAATGGTGCGTGCCACCTTTAAAATTCGGTTATAGGCACGTGCAGATAGCCCTAAACGGTCAAAAGCAGCCTCCATAAGGCTTTTCTCACCCTCGCCCAAGGGGCAAAATTCTTCTGTCATAGCTGCGCTCATCTGCGCATTAGAGAAAACGCCTGCCATGCCTGCAAAGCGCTCTGTTTGCTTAGCACGGGCGCTATTGACTCTTTCACGGATGACGCTAGACGGCTCGCCCTTCTTTTTAGACTCTAAATCACTATATGAGACAGACGGCACTTCTACGTGCAGGTCAATTCGGTCAAGTAGTGGACCACTGACCCGGGACAGATATTGGTGCACTTGCGCCTCTGTGCAGGTGCATTCCCTTGCCGGGTCACCGTGATAGCCGCACTTGCAAGGGTTCATAGCCGCCACAAGCATGGTGTTACAAGGATAAGTCAGAGTGGCATTGACGCGAGAGATTGTCACCACTCCATCCTCTAAGGGTTGACGCAAAACCTCAAGGGCAGTTTTACTGAACTCCGGCAGTTCATCTAAAAACAACACCCCATTATGCGAAAGGCTCACCTCACCGGGTCTGGGAACACTCCCGCCACCGGAAAAGCCTACTGCCGAGATGGTGTGATGCGGACTGCGAAAAGGTCGCTCGGTGACAAGGGGCACATCAGAGGGCAAAATCCCCGCTATGCTGTGAATCTTCGTGATTTCCAGTGCCTCCTCCAGTGTGGGCCGGGGCAAAATGCCGGGAAGTCTTTGCGCAAGCATGGTTTTACCAGACCCCGGAGAACCGATTAAAAGAACATTGTGACCCCCTGCTGCAGCAACCTCAAGAGCACGCTTCACGCTCTCTTGCCCCCTCACCTCTGAAAAATCAGGACAAGATAAAGCCTGCTGTTTGAAAATGGCTTCCACGTCTACCGTAATTCTTGTTAGAGGCTTAATATGAAGAAAATGTGCCATAATGTCTGCAAGGGTGCCTGCGGTGTAAACCTCTGCTCCGGCAACAACTGCCGCTTCCTGGGCATTTTCTTTCGGCAGAATAATTTTACGAATGCCGTTTTTCACAGCGCAAAGCACCATAGGCAGGGCGCCGATAACCGGGCGCAGGTCACCATTTAAGGAAAGCTCACCCAAAAACAGATACTCATCTGTTTCATCAGTGGCAAGTTGACCGGAGCTTTTTAAAAGTCCGATGCAAATAGGCAAATCATAAAAAGGACCCTCTTTGCGGACATTGGCAGGTGCCAGGTTCACCGTAATTCTCCGTTGGGGAAACTCAAGCTCTGAATTTTTCATTGCAGAGCGCACACGCTCACGGGATTCTTTAACCGCCGCATCCGGTAGACCGACCACATCAAACACAGGCATACCGTTTGCAATGTCGGTTTCCACTTCCACAATGTATCCGTCAATACCTAAAAGACCGCAGCTTTTTACTTTTGCAATCATAAACCGTCATCCCTTTCTGCCCTAGAGTTCAAGCAGTTCTTTTGTAGCGCTTGTCAAATTTTCGCATCCTTTTTCTGTTACAATGACTAAATCTTCAATTCTGACGCCACCGAAATTTTCAATATAAATCCCCGGTTCTACCGTTACAAGCATATTGGGCACCAGTATTTCTTCTGACCGTGGCGAAAGCACTGGGCGCTCGTGAATCATAAGTCCCGTGCCATGACCTAAGGCGTGACCAAAATATTCCCCATAACCGGCTTCTTTAATAATCTCTCTTGCAACCGCATCAGTTTCTTTTCCGGTTTTTCCCGCTTTAACGCTTAAAACCGCCGCTTGCTGCGCAGAAAGCACCGTGTTATACACTCGTTTTTGCTCATCACTTGCTTTGCCAAGGACAACTGTTCTTGTCATATCGCTGGCATAGCCGTCTACAAAGCAGCCAAAATCCATAGTTAAAAAGTCGCCTTTTTCCAATTGTTTATCACTGGCAACGCCGTGAGGCATAGCCGAACGATAACCCGAAGCACACACAATGGGGAAAGATGGTGCCGAGGCTCCGTTTTTTCGCATATACCACTCAAGCTCCATTGCAACATCGTTCTCTGACATTCCCACGCAAATTTTAGAAAGCACATTGGCAAATGCTTCATCCGCAAGGCGAGCCGCCTCTTTTGTCAGCTTGAGCTCCGTTTCATCTTTCACCGCCCGCTGATGGAGAATGGTTTCGCTCAGGGGCAGCCACTCTGTTTTTTCAAGTGCACCCTTTAATGCATCATAGCTTTTCGCTGTCATAAAGTCTTCTTCATATCCCAAAACAGCCGGCATATGCTCTTTTAAGTAAGTCTCCGCCCGGGTTTTGGCAATATCAATTACCATAAAATCCGGTGATTCTTCTGCCGCCTGCACGAGATAGCGGGAATCCGTAAATAATAACCGTTCACCCTCTGTGAGAACCAGCCACGCTTCCCCACCAGTAAAGCCGCTGTAATACTGCAGATTCTCCGGCGAAGATATATACACCATATCTGCCTTAATCATATGTAATAATGTTTCAATTCTTTTTGTATACATAGCCTGCTCCTTAGCACAAAATCTATTTTTATTGTACCACTTTTTTCTGCGGTTTTCAACTCTTTCATATGGGTTTTCATATGCCGCTCTTCCCTTTCATACAATAAACTGAATACAGTTTTCAGGCGGTGCTTTATGAAACTCTTCTTAAAAGAAAATTTTTTGCGAATATTATGTCTTTTATTTTTGACACTTCTATTCATTTTCTGGGGGCGGGTTATCATCCGGGAGATGCAGACAAACGCCCACATTCATAACCTGACAGACACGGTTTCCCGATTGAATTGCCTTGCATACTATGGCTGGGAGGTTGACCCGGAGAGTGAAACCCGGCAGGATGTAACTGTGCCACGCCCTCTTGACTCCGTTTGGGAAAATTACAACACCCTGCAAAAACTCTGCGGCTTCGACCTGATTCATTATCAAGGCGAAAAGGCCACCTGCTACACCTACATAGCCAAAAATTTTCCTCATCCGATTTCTGAGCCGGTCTATGTGAACCTGCTCATTTGCGGCGGTACTTTAATCGGTGGAGATTGCATGACAACAGCACTGGATGGCTTTATGTTACCCTTAGACCGACGGTACCTCCCATAAGACCATAAAAAAGCGACTGCAAATGCAGTCGCTTTTTTTATGCTTGCAAGGCATCTCCAATCTGTAACGCTTCTTCTGCCTGCTTTTTCTTACGTTTAGCAAGCACAATCTGATAGCAAATATAGTTTGCCGTGGTTGTCACAACCCAGGAAACAGGGAGAGACAGATAAACGCCCTCTAAGGTGTGCATTAACGGAATCTGGAAAACTGTGTAAAGCCACAAAATACGGAGACCGCAGGCACCCAGCATAGAGATAATCGTCGGTGTAGTGGAATACCCCATGCCACGGATGCTATAAGAATAGACCTCCATAATACCGCAAATCCAATATGTCAGAGTAACCACATTCATACGGGAAAAGGCACTCAACATAGACTCGCTGTCTGACAAATACAAAGAAAGAAGCGGCGTTCTGAAGATATACACAAGAATGCCCAGCAAAAGACCAATACCGCCGGCATATAGATTACTGATAGTCGCAACCTTTGGAACACGTTCAATTTTCTTAGCACCAACATTCTGCCCTACGAAGCTGAGAGTCGCCTGTGAAACCCCATGAAAAGCTGTATAAATAAAACCCTCAATGTTTGACGCAGCCGAGCAACCTGCCATTGCCGCCGAACCAAAAGTATTAACGGCAGATTGAATCTGAATGTTGGCAAAGGAGAAGACCATACCCCCAACGCTGGCAGGAACACCTAAGCGAAAGATTTTGCCAACCAAGCCACTGTCCATCTTCAGTTTTTTAAAGTTCAGGGCATTGGGATCTGCCGGATTCTTGAGATATAAAAGTACCAGCGTTGCAGATACTATCTGAGAAATAGCCGTAGCCAAAGCAACACCTACAACCGACATATGAAACACAATTACGAAGAAAAGGTTGAAAATAACATTGACAAAGCCAGCTACAGTTAATAACATCAAGGGATGTTTACTGTTCCCCTGGGCACGCAAAATAGCGGCACAGAAGTTATACATAACGCTAGCCGGAACACCAAGAAAATAAATACGCATATATAAAACTGCAAGCTCTAAGATGTCCTCCGGGGTGTTCATTAGAACAAGACAAGGACGAGAAAGTAAAATACCAGCTGCCGCAACCACCACGCCACAAATTAAGGCGAGTAACACTGAGGTATGTATCACCTTGCCGATTTTCTCATGGTCACCTGCACCATAAGCATGAGCCGCAATAATGTTAACACCGGTTGAAAGACCGATGAAAGCATTAACCAAAAGATTAATGAGAGCACCTGTAGCGCCCACTGCAGCCAGTGCACGATCTCCAGCAAACTGACCAACAACCACCAGGTCGCAGGCATTAAACATTAGCTGCAAAATGCCGGTTAATACGATGGGAATAGCAAAACGCACCAAGTTTTTAAAGATTGAACCGTTTACCATATCAACGTTTCTTCTCATTGACGCCGCCTCTTTTCTTGTTTCAAAAAAGTCCTACGCTTACACTTGGGTACTATATCACGAACCCCCGAGAAAGTCAAGAAAAAATCCTGTATTTTTGCACATATCATAAATTTTTTGTGCCAATTTTTGATTTTTAAACGTTAGAAAAAATGTCACAATTTCCTTATACCATTATCAGACTTTTTTCGTTAAAAATTTAAACATTTTCCTTGTTTTTTCACTAGCTTTTTTTGACAAATTGTATTATAATATAGAAGATTTTTGATTTTTTACAAGACTCTGTACAAGAGCTTTTGATAGAGGGATTTTTTAGAAAGAGAGATGATTTTTGTGGTTACAGCACAAATCACGGCAGCAATCATTTTTATTGCTATGTTCATTTTAATTGTTTGGGACAAAATTGAACGCCATTACGTTACAATTGGTTGTGGCGTTTTAACGTTGGCTCTGGTGTTTGGTCTTTGCATGAAGGATGCCCAGGCCATTCTTCACACCTTGAACTTTAGTAGCTTTTTCTCCCCTTCATTCTGGTATAGCGCAGGCGAGGGCGGCGAAGCAGCTGCCGGCATCAACTGGGAGACCATCGTGTTCATTACTGGTATGATGATTATGGTAGAGGGCATGGCGCTTTCCGGTTTCTTCCGGTGGCTTTGCATGCAAATTGCCAAAGCCGTCCGCTATAAAATTATTCCTATCTTTATTACATTTATGATTATCTCCGCTGTTCTGTCTATGTTTATTGACAGCATCACTGTTATTCTGTTTTTAGCAGCGGTAACTGTGGAGCTTGCACAGCTTCTGAAGTTCAACCCCATTCCCATGATTTTAGCAGAAATTTTCTGTGCAAATCTAGGCGGCTCTGCCACCATGTGTGGCGACCCACCGAACATCATCATTGGCACCTCACTGGGATACTCTTTTACAGACTTTTTAACCAACACTGGTGCAATGGCTATTATCTCCTTGGTGGTGATTATGGTTTACTTCTATTTCTGCTTCCGCAAGCAGTTAACGCCCAAAACGGTTGCAACTGGCGAAGCCCGTAACTATCCTGACCCCAAAACCGCCATTATCAACAAAAAAGGATTTGCTATCAGCTGGGTTATCTTTTTACTGGCGGTTGTGCTGCTTGTCACTCACGCATCCACTGGTTTAACCGTTTCCACCATTGGTGTCATCATCGCAGTCATCACGCTGCTTTCTGCAGGCAAAAACATCGGCACCATCTTAAAAAAAGTTGATTATAAAACCCTGCTGTTCTTTATCGGTCTGTTTATGGTTGTAGGCGGCTTGGAAGAAAGCGGCGTATTAGAGGTTATCGCATCATACATTGGTATTATTAGCGGCGGTAATGCATATATTATGGTTGCCATCATACTTTGGGGTTCTGCTATTGCCAGCGCATTTGTGGATAACATTCCCTTTGCCGCAACTATGATTCCCATCATTAGAACCTTAGCCGGCACCCCCGGTATTGATATTGACACACTGGCATGGACCCTTTCAATGGGTACTGACATTGGCGGCAGTGCCACACCCATCGGCGCATCTGCCAACGTTGTGGGCACCTCGGTTGCCGCAAAAGAGGGCTATCCTGTAAGCTGGGGCAGATATTGCAAACCCCTTGTTCCTGCAACAATCATTGTCCTTGCCATTTCAACAGCGTATATTTTTCTTGTTTATTTATAAGTTTCAACCCTTATTGCCCCCCATTCTTTCTTTGGGAGGCAATAAGGAAAGTTTTCTTTCCGTCATTACAACCTGTCGGTTGTAATTTTCTATAAAGTAAAAAAAACTGTACAAATAGAAGAAAAATATGGTACAATAAAAAAAAGGCATTTTTTCGGAGGTGCATTTTATGGAAAAACAACTGATTATTTCTGTAGGCAGAGAGTTTGGCAGTGGCGGGCACGTAATTGCCGAAACACTGGCAAAGCATTTCTCAGTTCCTCTGTATGATTACAACCTTTTGCACGAAATTGCTGCCCACAAAAACGTTGATGGCAACGAGCTTTTAAAGTATGACGAAGTGCCAAGAAACATTTTCTTGCATCGCAACGTAAAAGGGTATAGCAATTCCCCGGCAGTTCAGATTGCCGAAATGCAGTTTGACTATTTGCGCAAAAAGGCGGAAAGCGGTGAATCCTTTGTTGTGGTTGGTCGCTGCGCGGAGCACATCTTAAAGGGCAATCCTAATTTGATTTCCATTTTTGTGTTGGGTGACCCTGAGGTTAAAACACAGCGCATTATGGAGCTACATAACATTTCAAGAGAATCTGCTGCGCAGATGATTCGCTATAAAGACAGAAAAAGAAAAACTTATCATAATTTTTATTGCAACGTTAAATGGGGCGATTCAAGAAATTATGATGTGTGCATCAACAGCAGCCGCTTAGGACTTGAAGAAACAGCTCAAGAGTTGATTGATTACATTAACAAAAGAATTGAAAAAAGATAATATAGAGAAAAAGCCTCCGCATTGCGGAGGCTTTTTTTACGACATAGACCGTTTAAAAATCATATTTTAAAAGAACAAGCCAGATAACAAACAGCACCACCAATTTAACCGGTAGTGGCCACCCCATATTTTTGGAACGCAGAATTTTGTAGCTGACAAAGGCGGCAATTGCAAAGCAAATGACTCTAAAAATTGCACCACTGGTTAAAAAGGACCATACATCATCCCCTACAGCCTTATAAAGCAGCACAACAATAATGATGCCAACGATAACCTTGAAAAACCCGCCCAGATTAAGGCTGACCTTGCCACTTTTGCGATACTCACCATCTTGACCACGATTATGAACCTGATTGCCGTAATGCTTAAGCTGACCTAAAAAGGAATACCCCTCTCCAGTGTTGTCGCGATACTCCGGTCTGCTTGTAACCAAGTGAGATTCATTAAGCCCAAAAGCATACAACAGGTCACGGTCTTGCTCCAATATCTTTTTTGTGTAATTGGCACTGGCATAAAAATTATTCTCAAAATAATTTTTGCCCCGGTTAACCAAAGAAATGTTATTACGGCGCATCCATCTTGAAAAACGCTGTTCTAACTGGGCAATAGACTTGCATCCACGCGCTTCACCGGTTTGACAGAACTCATACAATAACTCTTTTTTAGTCATAATTATGTTCGCCCCCCCAAAAAACATTATATCTACCTCTTAAATATAACACAATTTAAATATAACACAATTTTCCCAGTTTGTAAATTGGTTTGGGAAATTATGTTGTCTAGAAGAGTTGTGCATCATCATTTTGCGACAAACGACCAAGGAAAAAGGCGTATAGATTGAACAAATTGAACCCATAGGCGTACGCAAAAAAATTGCCACAGAACATAGTTCTGTGGCAATTCAATTTACTTATCTTGCATTGTGCGTTCTGCACGTTTTTAACCGGTCATTAGGGCTGTTTGCCGATGTATGCCAGGATACCACCATCAACATAAAGAACGTGACCATTTACAAAGTTAGACGCATCAGATGCTAAGAACACAGCCGGACCCTGCAGGTCTTCGGGGTTACCCCAACGAGCAGCGGGAGTCTTAGCAATGATGAACTGGTCAAAGGGATGACGGGAACCGTCAGCCTGTCTTTCACGCAGAGGTGCTGTCTGCGGTGTTGCAATGTAACCGGGTCCAATACCATTACACTGAATGTTGTGTTCACCGTATTCAGAGCAGATGTTACGAGTCAGCATCTTCAGGCCGCCCTTAGCTGCAGCGTATGCAGAAACGGTTTCACGACCCAGTTCGCTCATCATAGAGCAGATGTTAATAATTTTACCGTGACCCTTTTTAATCATGGACGGAATAACAGCTTTTGCAACGATGAAAGGTGCGTTTAAGTCAACATCGATAACCTTTCTGAAATCGTCAGCAGTCATTTCGTGCATGGGGATACGCTTGATGATGCCGGCATTGTTAACTAAAATGTCAATTACGCCAACTTCTTTTTCAACGGTTGCAACCAGGTTATTAACCTGTTCTTCGTTGGTTACGTCACAAACATAACCATGAGCCTCGATGCCTGCTTCTTTATAAGCCGCCAGACCCTTGTCAACCAACTCCTGGTTGATATCATTAAACACGATGGTTGCGCCGGCAGCAGCAAAACCGGAAGCAATGGCAAAGCCAATGCCGTAGGATGCGCCGGTAACCAATGCGATTTTACCGTCTAAGCGGAAATCATTCATAGTCATTTTTCGTTCCTCCTGTATTTTTGTAATTATCTTAAGTCTTTTGTTTCAATACCGTCCATATCGGTAAATTCCTGGTTTTCACCGCACATTGCCCAAATGAAAGAATAATTCTTGGTACCAACACCAGAGTGGATTGACCAGCTGGGGCTAATAACAGCTTCTTCATTGTGCATAATGATGTGGCGGGTTTCCTGAGGCTGACCCATCATGTGGAATACAGCATCGTTTTCGCCCATGTCGACATAGAGATACACTTACATACGACGGTCATGAGTATGGCTGGGCATGGTGTTCCAAACGGAACCCGGCTCCAGATTGGTCAAACCCATAGAGAGCTGGCAGGTATCTAATACTTCGGGGTGAATGTACTGGTTGATAACACGCTTATTAGC
>JAZSJR010000220.1:0-7281 GCA_045534415.1 Clostridia bacterium | reverse complement strand
ATGGTAAAGGTGGAATACGCCACCCCACGAACAGAGCAAACCGGCAAGGTTGCCGCTATGGTAGAAACGCAGTCTTCCAAAGAAAGCCCTGCCGCCATAAGGGTTGAGATGATTTTGGATGTGAGCGTGGAAAGAATCCCCGCTTTTACCCCACTCCCCAATCCATCTGCCAGCACAATCACCGAAGAGTTTTCATCAGGCGCTACTACATCTATATGGTCACCGCACAGTTCTTCACCGTAATGATTGATGGAACGGTAACCGATATCAGCACATAAATCATTCATCGGCAATGGTCTCCTTCAGTTTGGTCAGAGCGATTTTGGTTTCTGCCGCCGTTTCACCTAACAGCGAAGCAATTTCCTGCACGATACGCATTTGCTTTTCAACCACACGGTCTGCAACTTCAATGGTTTCAGCACCGATACGCTCTTTGTGTTCCTTTTCCTTTTCTTCCGCTGTTACATCACGCAGAATACAGATGATTATATGATAATCTTTATCGGGAATCAGTGTTTTTTCAACATATTTATCATAATCTGCAAGATAGGTCCGCTTATTCTCCACTCTGCGACCACTGTCAATGGCGGTCAAAAACGGCGTGGGGTCCATCACTCTCACAACCGGCTCACCCAAAACATCGGAAACAGAACGAACATTGAAAATTTCTCTTGCTGCTCTGTTAATGAGCTGCACCTCAAGTTGCTCATTGACAACAATGATGCCGTTGGGGGTGTTGTTTACGATATTATCAGTAAAGCTTTCGGCTTTATCCTTTAAATAAGGAAGACACATGGAAATTTCTGCCTTGCCCTGATAAATGGCAATCGCCTTTTCACGGCAGGTGTTATAACCGCAGGAGCCGCAGTTGAGCTCATCTGCCGGCTTGATTTTGCCCATGGTCTTAAGCACCTGACGGATTTCTTCTTCCGTGGGGGGCAAAAGCTTTCTTTCAATGGGCTCAATCACCTTGTGCATTTCCATAAAGCCGGGCTGATTAACCGGGAAGTCCTCTTTGCCGGCATATTCGGTAATCGCCTTAAATTCACGAACGGGAGAACACCCGAACTTTTCCATAATAGGTCCGCAGATGCAGCTACCGCTGCAGGCAGACATTTCAATAAAGCAACCATGCACCGCGCCGCTTTCAATATCTTTTAGCGCCTCGATGCAGTTGTGAACGCCATCAATTGCCATGTAGGTATATTCAGGCAGGCGCTCTTCCATTGTATTTAAAACACCGCCGGTTGTGGGGAACAGTCTTGCACGGCTTTCCTCCGTCCGGTCGATGTCTTTTTCCAAAGTAATCTGTTTTTCCTCAAGCCAGGAAGAAAATTCTTCAAAGGTTAAAACGGCATCCACAATATCACCGTAATAATCTGCCTCATCCTTTTTAGCAAGACAAGGGCCAATAAACACAACTTTTGCCTCCGGGTCACGACGCTTAATATCTAATGCGTGTGCCTGCATAGGTGACATTGTGTTTGCAAGGTAAGGAAGAAGCTGGGGAAAATGCTTCTGAATCAAAAGATTCACACTGTGACAGCAGGAGGAGATTAAAATATCCGGTTTTTCCTCACGAAGTTTTCTCTGGTACTCATTTTTTACCATGGTAGCACCAACAGCGGTCTCTTCTGCCGCAAAAAAGCCTAACGCTTTTAAGGCTTTTTCCATACTCCCAATGCCAACGCCATCATAGTTAGCAATAAAAGAGGGAGCAAGGGAGGCATAAATCTTCTCACCGTTTGTGAGCATAACATTTACCTTTTCAAGCTGACTGGTGGTTTCCTTTGCATTTTGGGGACAAACAACAAAACACTGTCCGCAAAGAATACACTCGTTACCAATGATGTGCGCCTGATTGCCCGAGAAACGGATAGACTTAACAGGGCAATGGCGAATGCATTTATAACAGTTTTTACAGTTGGATTTTTTCAGTTTTAGCCATTCAGACATAAGGAAACCTCCTTAAATTACATCCAAAACATGTTCTTTAAAAAATGCGTCAAATTTTTCTACTGTGACGCCGGGATAAATATCTTCGTTAATTTGAACGGTTACACCCTCACGATTACACTTTCCGATACAAAAGCTGCCAGCAAGGCTGACCTTATCTGCCAGGTTATATGCCTCAATTGCCTGAGTAAACCGTTCCACAACCTCGTAAGAACCCTTAAGATGACAAGAGCTGCCTACACAGACCTGAACCTTCAACATAATTTATCACCACACAAAAAATTTTGCACAAAAGGCTACAGCGAGGCTTTTGCCTTGCTGTAGCCTGATGTTTGTTATTCTGTCAGGGGTAATACTTTTTCTCTGAAAAACGCTCTTGCGCCTTCAGCTTCAATTCTCTCGGTCTTGCCGTCTACGGTAACAGATACACCTTTGCCGGCGCAGGCTTTCATGCAAAAAGATGCAGCAAGCTCTACCTTATCATGAAGACCAAGATCCTCAACCATATGCTGAAATGTAGCAACCACATTATGCGCACCATTGACATGGCAAGCGCTACCAATACAAACTTTCAGTTCAACCATTTTTCATCGTTCCTCTCTTTATAGCATAAAGGGAAAGGGCGTGACGGCATAAAATTGCTTTCATGCCGACCAACTGCCTTCTTTTTTACTGTTCAGACTTTTTATAATCGACATGTAAGAGATCGTGAACTTTGCCTTTGATAATGTCTTTATAAAGCATATTAACAATGGGGTTTTCTTCAGCACGACGAACGGAAAGGAGTCTGTCAGACTTATAAAGACCTGCGCTTCTTGCTTCTTTATCCTGTCGTACTGCAAAGGGCTGACCGCCACCGTTAATACAGCCGCCGGGACAAGCCATAACTTCAATAAAGTCAATCTGCTCGCCGTTTTTCACACGCTGCAGAACGGTTTCAGCGTTATTTAAGCCGCTTACAACAACGATGTGCAGTTCACGTTCACCGTACATAAGCTTAAATTCTTTAATGCCGTCCATACCGCGCTGACCGCAGTTTGCAACAGATAAAAGACCGCTTCTTGTTTTGTTGGCAGCCACACGGCGAAGAACCGCCTCTGTAACACCACCGGTAACACCAAAGATAACACCTGCGCCGGAAACAGTACCAAAGGGCATATCCACAGCTTCGGGTTCTAAGGTATCAAACATAATACCGGCTTCTTTAATCATAGAAATCAGTTCCTGTGTTGAGATAACTGCATCAACATCCGGCTGACCCTCTGTTTTAAATTCATCTCTTGCCGCTTCAAACTTCTTTGCGGTACAAGGCATAATTGCCACGTGGAACATTTTCTTGGAAGCTTTCTTTTCCTGGTCCTTTAGAATTGCTGCCATCATCTGCATAGGAGACTTACAGCTTGAAACGTTAGATAAGAGTTCAGGATGCTTTTTCTCGCAATACTGAATCCAACCGGGACAACAGGAAGTAATCAGCGGCAGCTTTTCACCATTTTCAATTCTGCCTAAAAATTCTTCACTTTCTTCCAAAACAGTTAAATCTGCACCCAAAGAGGTGTCATAAATTTCGTCAAAGCCCATTCTGTGAAGTGCTGCAACAATTTTGCCCATAACATCTTCACCTTCTTTTACGCCCAGTTCCTTACCAAGCGCAACACGGACAGCCGGTGCAACCTGAACGGTGGTTTTAACCTCAGGGTCGCTGATGGCATTCCAAACCGGAGCAATGTTGTTTTTAACAACCAAAGAACCGGTGGGGCAAACTGCCACACACTGACCGCAGCCCACACAGGGGCTTTCAGCTAAAGGCTTGTTAAAGGCTGTGCTGATGGTCATTTTAGAACCACGGTATGCAAAGTCAATAGCGCCTACATTCTGCACTTCGTTACACATTCTCACACAGTCACCGCAAAGAATACATTTGCCGGCATCACGGGTGATGCATACAGATGATGTATCTTCATCACGGTTAGAAACCGCTGTGTTGGGGAAACGAACACCCTCAATGTTAAAGCGCATAGCCAGATCCTGCAGCTTACATTTTGCATTGTTTTCACAGGTTGTACAATCGCGGCAGTGATTTGCCAGGAGCAGTTCCAGAATGTTCTTTCTGTACTTTCTCAAACGTTCGGTGTTGGTTTTAATGTTCATACCTGCACGTGGGGGTGTAGAACAAGCAGCATCTAAGCCGCCACGCTCATTTTCAACCATACACATACGGCAGGCACCGTAAACAGACAGTTCAGAATGATAGCAGAAAGTCGGCATCTTAACGCCGGTTTTATTAATCAGTTCAAGGATATTTTTTTCTCCGTTAATCTCAACAGGAATCCCGTCTATGGTCATGTATTGTTTCTCGGTCATTTGCTTAAACCTCCTTAATAGCCTTGAATGCACAAGCATCGATACAGCTTCCGCAGCGGATACACTTGGAAAGGTCGATGGTGAAGGGCTCTTTAATCTTGCCTTCAATTGCATTTACCGGACACTGACGTGCACACTTGGAGCAACCCTTACACAATTCGGGGTCAATCACAATCTGCTTCAGCTTCTGACATTCGCCAGCCGGACAACGTTTTTCATAAATATGCGCTTCATATTCATCACGGAAGTTTTTGATGGTGCTCACAACCGGAGAGGGCGCGCTCTTACCCAAGCCGCAAAGAGCTGTAGCCGAAATGGTGTCAGCAAGCTCAAGCAGAAGCTCAATGTCCCCATCCTGACCTTCACCGGCAACGATTCTCTCTAAAATCTGGAGCATTCTCTTTGTACCCTCACGGCAGGGAACGCACTTACCACAGCTTTCGTTCTGAGTAAAGTTCATAAAGAAGCGGGCAACCTCAACCATACAGGTGTTTGAGTCCATAACAACCAAACCGCCGGAACCAATCATGGCACCAACCTTTTTCAAGGTGTCAAAGTCAAGAGGCAAGTCAAGATGTTCTTTGGTTAAGCAAGCACCGGAAGGACCACCAATCTGAACGGCTTTAAATTCACCGTCACCTTTCATGCCGCCACCAATATCAAAGATGATTTCACGAAGGGTTGTACCCATGGGCACTTCAATCAGGCCAGTGTTTGCAATGTTACCGGTTAAAGCAAACGCTTTTGTACCGGAGCTGGTTTCTGTACCAAGACCTAAGTACCAGTCAGCACCTTTATTGATAATCTCAGCAACGTTTGCATAGGTTTCAACGTTGTTCAGGACTGTCGGTTTGTCAAACAGACCATGTTCAACAGTTCTCGGGGGTTTTACTCTCGGGAAGCCACGCTTACCTTCGATAGATGCTGTCAGCGCAGAGCCTTCACCGCAAACAAAGGCACCCGCACCACGGCTGATGTGCATTTTAAAGGAAAAGTCTGTGCCTAAGATGTTGTCACCTAAAAGACCCAGCTCTTCAGCCTGACGGATTGCATTCTGCAAACGTTCAACTGCCAGGGGATATTCAGCACGAACATATATGTAACCTTCTGAGGCGCCGCAGGCAACACCGGCAATCATCATACCTTCCAGCATTCTGTGGGGGTCACCCTCCATAATGCTACGGTCCATAAATGCACCCGGGTCACCTTCGTCACCGTTACAAACAACATATTTAATAGGTTCTTTCTGACGTTTTACCTGTTCCCACTTTCTGCCTGCCGGGAAGCCACCGCCCCCACGGCCACGGAGGTTAGACTTGCTGATTTCAGAAACAACCTCATCGGGAGTCATATCAAATAAAACTTTTTCAAAAGCAGAGTAACCGCCAATGGCGATGTATTCACGAATGGACTCAGCATCAATTTTACCGCAATGCTCCAGTACCACACGAGTCTGCTGCTTGTAGAAAGGAATTTCTTCCTGCTTCTCGTATGCTTCGCCATCTTTTTTGCAGGCAAGACGCTGAATAAATTCGCCACCCACAATGGTCTTTTCAACAATTTCTTCACAGTCTTCAAGTTTAACCTTGGTGTAAAGCCAGCCCTGAGGGTCAATACGAAGCAGAGGACCCATTTCACAAAAGCCGTGGCATCCGCTTTTCTTTAAACCGATGCTTTCATCATGAGGGTCAACCTCAAGCTCAACAGCAACGTGAATGCCTTTTGCGGCAATCATTTCTTTGAGCTTATCATAAATCTTGAGTGAGCCACCGGCAACACAACCGGTACCGGCACAAACAATAATTTTTTCAGCCTGTGTTTCGTAGGATTTAACCGCTTCTTTGCGCAGGGCAGTTAATTCTTCTCTGTTTTTAAGCATTGGCAATTTCCTCCTTCAGTTGTTTCAAAAGCTCAGAGGCTTTATCGGGAGTCATAGCAGAATGAACCACATCATTCACTGTCAGAACCGGCGCAAGGCCACAAGCACCCAGACAGGAAACAGTCTCAACAGTAAAATTCAAATCATCTGTGGTCTTTTTGCTTTCAGACAGACCCAATTCGGAACGAAGACGCTCTAAGATAGGAATGGAGCGACGCACGTGGCAAGCTGTTCCGTCACAGATTTTAATAACATATTTGCCCTTGGGCTCTAATGAAAAGTTTTCATAGAAAGTTGCAACGCTGAAAATGCGTGCCTCCGGAATATCCAGTTCTTTTGCCAGATATTCAAAAATTTCTCTGGGGAGATAATGAAAATGTTCCTGAATCTCTTGCAGGATTGCAATAATTGCCTGCGGATTTTTGCCGTGTTTTTCCAAAATGGCATCAATGACCGCGAAATCAATATGTTCGTTCATCTCTTCTACTCCTTTTTTATTTAGTCAGATATTCATCAATAGCTTTTGCTGCTGTTTTGCCTGCGCCCATAGCCGAAATAACGGTTGCCGCACCGGTAACAGCATCACCGCCGGCATACACTGCCTCGCGGGATGTAAGACCGTCTTCTGTTACCACGATACCGCCACGGTTATTAACCTCAAGGCCCTTGGTGGTATCTTTAATTAAGGGGTTCGGTGAAGTACCAATGGACATAACAACGGTATCAACTTCCAGCTGGAATTCAGAACCGGGAACGGGAACGGGTCTTCTTCTGCCCTTTTCATCAGGCTCACCCAGTTCCATTTTAATGCAACGGATACCGGTTACAAAACCGTTTTTCGGGTCTCTCGGATCTTCGGGGTTCTGATAACCCAGAATTTCAACCGGGTTTTTAAGAAGCTGAAAATCGATGCCCTCTTCCTGAGCGTGTTCAACCTCTTCTGCTCTTGCAGGCAGCTCCTCCATAGAACGGCGATATACAATATAAACCTTTTCAGCACCTAAGCGGAGAGCTGTTCTTGCAGCGTCCATTGCAACGTTACCGCCGCCAACAACGGCAACCTTGCCGCCTTTCATAATGGG
>JAZSJR010000195.1:0-2054 GCA_045534415.1 Clostridia bacterium | reverse complement strand
CATATAGCGGCAAGCTGCTTTCTTTTTTAGATGTTCCCTCTATCTGCATTTTTACAGTGGTTTTCATTTTAATGCGTTTTAAGAAAATTAAGCTTCATCCCATTGCATATTTAGCAGCATCTGCTGTTGTCGGAATAATTTTAGGTTTTTTGCAATAAACTATTGACAAAAGTGGCATCTATGCTATATACTGTTACCATAAAAAAATTAAATAGCCCTTTGAGGGAGTAATCGGCATAGCAAATGCTATGTAGTATTATCGACATCACGGCGCTAATTGCGCACGGTAATATTTTAAATGGTGAGACTCAAGGCAGGTTCAAACGAACCGCCTTGGGTCTATTTTTATGTGAAGGAGAAGATAAAATGGACATTTTAATTCAACTGGGTTTACTCATCATCGGCTTTGTGATGCTGATCAAGGGTGCAGATGTTTTTGTAGACGGTGCATCTAAAATTGCAACAAAGCTTGGCATTCCGGCTTTGGTTATAGGATTAACCATTGTGGCTATGGGCACAAGCCTGCCAGAAGCCGCTGTCAGTGTTTCCGCCGCTTTAAAAGGCAGTGCAGATATTGCCGTTGGCAACGTTTTAGGCAGCAACATTTTAAATGTGCTTTTAATTTTAGGTATCTCCGCAACAATAACACCCATCGCTGTACAAAAATGTACCCTGAAATATGAAATTCCTATTACTTTCTTTATCACCATCATATTTGCTGCATGGGGCCTTTCTAATGGTTCAATCGGTCCCTGGGGTGGTATTGTTTTGTGGGTGCTGTTCCTCGGTTATCTTAGCTACTTATACTGGATTTCCAAAACTGGTCAGGTACAGGAAGAAGAAACCGAAGAAGATGACGGCAAAAACGACAACCTCTTTAAGTTGATTTTCTTCATTATTCTTGGTGTCGTTCTCATTATTTTGGGTAGTAACCTCTCTGTAGAAGCTGCTAAGAAAATTGCCGTTGCTTTCGGCATGAGCGAAAGACTCATCGGCTTAACCATTGTGGCTCTTGGTACTTCTCTGCCTGAGCTTGTTACCAGCGTCATTGCTGCTATGCGCGGCAAGGCAGACATTGCCATTGGTAACATCATCGGCAGCAACATTTTCAACATCTTATTTGTTATTGGTACCTCTGCCTTAATCACACCGGTTCTCTATCAAAGCGCGTTTGCCTTTGACAGCGTGATTTGCGCTCTTTCAACCGTGCTGCTTTTTGTTCTGGTACTGGGTAAAAAGAAGAAGCTTAACCATAAACCCGGTTTAAATCGCATCGGTGGTATCATTATGCTTCTGGCTTTTGTAGCATATCTTTGCTACCTGATTCCCACCTCAATGGCATAAACAAAACTTTACAAAAAACCTTCCTTTTTCCGTTTTTCTGTGGTATAATAAAATAAAAATAAAAACAGAAAGGAAAATGTACAATGATTTTAGATTATTTAGAAAACAGCGAACGTTACGAAAGCATTCACCCAGGCTTTAAAAAAGCTTTTGATTTTTTAAGAGCTGCTCAGAAAGAACTGCCCGAAGTTGGCACTTATGAAATTGACGGCAGAAATGTATATGCATTCGTTCAAAAATATGACACACTGCCCCTTAACGAAACCAAGTGGGAAGCACACAAAAAATATATTGATATTCAGTATATTTATGACGGTTGCGAAGTTATGGGTTGGGACAACATTAAAAACCTGCCTGAGGGTCAGGAATATGTTGAACAGGCTGACTGCTATGCATACTTTGGTGAAGATGCTACTAACGTAGAGGTACACGCCGGTTCTTATGCTATTTTCTATCCTGAAGACCTGCATCGTCCAAAGGGCGCATATAAGACCCCTGGTCCGATTACCAAAATCGTTGTTAAAGTTCGTTTGTAATATAAAAGTAAAAAGCGACTGCTTTTAGCAGTCGCTTTTTTTTGCGCTTTAGCAAGTGCGGTAAGGCGATTTTTCCGGCATCCTTTTGCCGCATTTTGCCTGAATGCGGTCAAGTGCCTCGCCAAATCGCTGAAAGTGCACAACTTCTCTTTCACGCAGATAAGCAATGACTCG